>CALMWD010000443.1 GCA_937873105.1 uncultured Rhodanobacteraceae bacterium | reverse complement strand
GGCCTTCGACAAGATCCGCAACCACTTCGGCGTCAACCGCATCGCCCAGGCCGGCGGCCGCCACGTGCTCGACACCCTGTACCGCTTCGGCGACGCGCTCGGCCTGCCGGATGCGCCCAAACGCTGGGACATCCCGGTGTCCGAGGCCGACCATGCCTTCGCCGAACGACATCTCCCCGGCGAGCAACCGACCTTGATCATCAGCCCCTGTTCGAGCCATGCGCTGCGCAACTGGCACGCAGCCGGTTATGCGCGCGTGGCCGAACACGCGATGCGCAAGCACGGCCTGCGCGTCATGTTATGCGGCGGTCCGAGCGCGATCGAGCGCGAGACGGGCGCGGCGATCGAACGCGCATGCGGCGAACCGCTGATCAACCTGATCGGCCAGGACACGTTGAAGCAAGCCTGCGCCCTGATGGCGCGTGCGACTGCGGTACTGACGCCCGATGCCGGCCCGATGCACATCGCCAATGCGATGGGCACGCCCGTCGTCGGCCTGCACGCCGCCACCGACAGCACCCGCAGCGGCCCCTATTCCGATCTGCGCTGGACCGTCGACCGCTACGACGCGGCGGCCCGCAAGTTCCTGAACAAGCCCGGCGCCGAACTGCCCTGGGGCAAGCGCGTCGAATTCCCGGGCGTCATGGACCTGATCGAGGTCGAGGCCGTGACCGAGCGCCTGGACGCGCTCATCGCGCGTCCCCGCTGAACCCGCGCTAGACTCCGGGTTCGATGCCGCGGGTCGAAGGTCCGCGGCGCACTGCGTCGATGCACGAGCGTCGACCGCCGATGGACAGGATCGTCTCCCCACGCGACCGACGGAATGCCGCCGGAAGCCCTTCGTTTCGATGAGGAATGCCATGTCGATGAAGTCATTCTTGCGCCTGTTGGCGATGCCCGTCCTGTTGCTGCTGGGCGGCGCCGCATCCGCTGCCGACGCCGTCGCCGCCGACCCGAATGGTCTGTGGCAGGACCGCAACCCTGCCGAAGTGTCCTACCGCGGCGAACGCTGGGTCGTGCCGCACACCTATCGGCTGGTCGCGCTCGATCTGGCGGCCCTGGAGTCGCACATGCGACGCGCGCCGATGGAGCGCAGCGGCGCGAGCCCGGTGCGCCTGGTGCTGCCGCTGCCCGATGCCGGTTACGCCGAGTTCGACCTGGTCGAATCGCCGGTGCTGGAAGCGGGCCTCGCCGCCAAGTTCCCCTCGATCCGCACCTATGCCGGCCGCGGCGTGCAGGATCCGGGCGCCACGCTTCGCATCGACGTGACCCCGCTCGGCTTCCATGCCCAGATCCTGTCGCCGGGCGGCGACTTCTACATCGATCCCTACCAGAAGCAGGACACGACGCACTACGTGTCGTACTTCCGCCGCGACTACGGCGGCGAGAAGTCGTTCCGCTGCGACACCCACGATGCCGACATCGCGATCCATCTCGAACCGCGCAACGACGCCAAGGCGGTCGCCGGGGTGCCGAACACGGTGGGCCCGGCGCTGCGCACCCTGCGCATGGCCTTCATCGCCACCCGCAGCTACACCAACGCATTCGGCGGCACGGTCTCGTCCGGCCTGTCGGGACTGACCACGCTGACCCATCGCCTGAACGGCGTCTATGAACGCGATCTCGGCCTGCGCCTGCTCCTGGTCGACGGCTCCGACCTGCTCGTCTTTACCGACGCCAACCCCGGGCCGGCGGCGCTGAACCCGGCACCGACCGGGCCCGACGCCATCATCACGACCACGATCAACAGCAGCATCGGCGCAGCCAACTACGACCTCGGTCATGCCGTCGGCGGTTCGGGCGGCGGCGGCGCCATCACGCCGCTCGGCAATGTCTGCACGGCGCAGAAGGGCCAGGGCTACACGTCCTTGAGCCAGCCGCGCGGCGACATCTTCGACATCGATTTCGTCGCGCACGAACTCGGCCACCAGCTTGGCGCCAACCACACCTGGTTCGGCTGCGGCGGCGGCGGCCAGTGGACGCAGTCCTCGGCGATGGAACCCGGCAGCGGCTCGACCATCATGGGTTATGCCGGCATCTGCACGGACGACCTGCAGCCAAACAGCGACGCCTATTTCCACGCCCGCAGCTTCACCCAGATCAATGCCCGGCTCGGCCTCGACATCACCGACACGGCGCCCAGTTGCGGCAGCAATACCGCGACCGGCAACACGGCCCCGACCGTCAGCGCCGCCGCCAATTTCTCGATCCCGCGCGGCACGCCGTTCCAGCTGACCGCCAGCGGCAGCGACATCGACGGCGACCCCGTCACCTACAACTGGGAGCAGATCGACACCGGCACGGCTTGGCAGTCGCCTGGCGCGGGGCGCGCCAATGCCACCACGGGGCCGATCTTCCGCTCCTACGTCGCGACCCTGTCGCCGACACGCATCTTCCCGTCGCTGCCGTTCGTGCTGAACAACGCCAACCAGCCGCCGCACACTTACACGTGGACACCGACTTCGGGCGCAGCGCCGTTCTACACCGGCGAGATCCTCACCAATGTCTCGCGCAGCCTGAACTTCCGCGTGACCGCCCGCGATAACCATGTCGTCGGCGGCGGCATCGCGCTGGACGAGATCACGCTCACCTCGAACGCCAACGCCGGTCCGTTCACGGTCGGCAACCTGACCGGTCCTCTGACCGGCGGCAGTTCCCAGGCCATCACCTGGACGGTCGCGAGCACCGACACGGTGCTCGGCACCACCCTGGTCAACATCCTCGTGTCCCTGGACGGCGGCTACACCTGGAGCACGCTTGCCGCGAACACGGCGAACGACGGCAACCACACCGTCACCTTGCCGAACACGGCCACGACCCAGGCGCGCTTCCGCGTCGAGGCGGCCAACGGCAGCGGGGTTTCGCCGGGCAATACCTGGTTCGACGTGACCGACAGCAATGTCGCGATCAATGCCAGCGGCACCGCGATCACGCTCGCCACCAGCGGCTTCGTGGCAACCCAACAGGGCTCGCCGGCACCGGCCGCAACCGCCGTCGCGACCATCAGCGGCGGCACCCCGCCGTACACGCTGAGCGCCGAGCCCTACCCGTCGATTCCCGAAATCGCCGTGCAGGACCTGAGCGTCGCGGGCGGCTCGGTGCTCGCTTCGGCAACTGCCGACTGCCTCCTGGCCGCGCCCAGCACCTCCACCCCGTATCGCGAATATCCGGTGCTGCTCAGCGTCACCGACGCCGCCAGCCGCAGCGCATCGACGACCTTCATCGTCCGGGTGGCGAACAACGACATTCCTTCGATCGGCACGTACGCCGACCAGTCGATCGGCGCCGGCGGAAACGTGTCGGTGTCGCCCTCGGCCCTGCCGAGCGACGCGAACGGCAACCTCGTGGGCGTCTCGGTCTCCCCGACCACCCTGCCCGGCGGCGGAACCGTCGGCATCAACCCGGCGACCGCCGAGGTCACGATCCAGACCACGCCGACCACGACCCTGGGCCAGCACAAGATCCGTGTGGCGGCTGCAGACAGCTGCGGCGCCGCCGCCATCCAGCAGTTCAACATCACGGTCACCACGCTCGATCCGGTCCTGCAATACAACGGGGTCGCGGTCACCACGCCGTCGAACGCCATCATCGAGCCGAACGAATGCAACACCTTGAGCGTGACCCTGGGCAACATCGGCGGCGCGACCGCTTCCTCGATCAGCTCGACGCTCAGCTCCAGCACCCCGGGCGTGAGCATCGCCACGGCGGATTCGCCCTACGGCGACATCGCGACCAACGGCAGCGGCACCAATACCGTCGCCTTTGAAGTCGGTACGGAAGCGTCGGTGGCCTGCGGCAGCACGATCGACTTCTCGCAGACCGTCACCTTCAATGGACCGGCATCGCCGCAAGTGTTCAACTTCTCGTTGCCGGTCGGCGAACCGCCCGGCGGGCACTACACCATCGCCAGCAGCAGCCAGGCCGGCAGCATCGCCAGTCCGACCCTGATCGCCGCGAGCCGGGACGACGACGCGACCTTCCCGATCAGCCTGCCCCCGGGATTTGCATTCAGCGTGTACGGCACCGCGGTGACCGCGCTCACCGGCGACACCAACGGCACCCTGCAATTCGCGGGGGCCGGCTCGAGCACGCCCACCAACGCCGCGCTTCCGGCCGGTTTCTCGGCGCCGACCCTGTTGGCGTTCTGGGACGACCTCGACATGTCTTCCGGGGTCACGACCGGCGGCGGCGTCTATACCGCGACCAACGGCACCCCCCCGACCCGCACCTTCGCCATCGAATGGCGGGCCCGGCGTAGGGCCAGC
>CALMWD010000442.1 GCA_937873105.1 uncultured Rhodanobacteraceae bacterium | reverse complement strand
TTCCAGCAAGCGCCGCTCGCGGATGGCAAAGGTCTCGTTCAGCAGTCGTGCTTCGCGGATCGGCAACAGCTTGCGCCGCTTCAGCCAGCTCGCCGTCGTCGGCGATTCGAGGAAGCGCACGTAGCGCATCGCCACTTCGCTCGGGATCAGGTCGCCGCGGTGCACGAAGTACAGCGGCGTGGTCAGCAGGTACTCGCCGCTGCGGATGGTCTTCAGCAGCGGCGTCACGCCCTCGACCTTGATCATGCGCAGCTTCTTGTTCTGGAACACGTTGGACAGGGCGCTGACGCCGAGCCCGCTGGGGTCGATGGCGATCGCCGCTTCGAGTTGTTCGGTGTTGAGATACCAGCGTGTCGCCGCGACCGGGCGGTGGCCGGCACCGAACAGGGCGCGGCGCAGGCCGTATTCGGCGCCGTCGAGCGGGCCGGCCACCGCATACAGGTTGATCGGCCGAGGCGGTCCGCCGACCTGGTCCCAGCGCGTGATCTTGCCGAGGTAGATGTCGCGGATCTGGCGCAGGCTGAGCGATGGCGTCGGGTTGCCCGGATGCGTGACTAGGGCCAGGGCCTCCCAGGCGACGGCGTAGAAATCGAGGCTGGCTTCGTCCGCCTTCAAGGCGTGCGGTCCGCGTGCCGCCAGGGCGATTTCGGCGTCGCCGCGCGCGACCGCCTCGATCGCGCTGACCGTCGACAGCGCCGACAGGCGTACGCGGCGTTGCTCGCTGGCCTGGAACAGCCTGGCCGATTCCTCCCCGAAGGCGCGCAGGCTGATGCTGTCGGCGCGTCCCTCGATCAGGTTCTGGGCGAAGGCGCCACCCGCGCAGAGACACAGCAGGAAAGGCAGGCTCAGAAGGCGCGGGAACAACGACGAACGCATGGGCGAAGGCACGGGAAAACGCGGCGCGCACCTTAACACGCGCGCCGCACCCGGTCGTGAACGACCGCGGCCTATTCGACCAGCATGTAGTACGCGCTTCGCCCGCGCACCACGGTCAGCAACAGCTGCGTGCTGCGGCGCTTGGCGACGCGGGTCTCCAGCTCGGTCAGGTCGCGGACCTCGACCTGGTTGACGGCCACGATCAGGTCGTTGGCGCGCAGGCCGGTGGCGGCGGCGCGCGAACCCTGGGCCACGGCGTTGACGATCACCCCGGACAGGCCCTGGCGCCGGAACTTGTCGGGCAGATCGCCGAGCGTGGCGCCGGCCAGGCCGGCGTCGAGCTTGTCGCCCGTGGTCTGGCGCAGCTCGGTCGGCTTCAGCGTGGCGGTCAGGCTCAACGGCGCGCCGTCGCGCAGCACCGAGATCTTCACCGGGGTGCCGACCGGGAGCAGGCCTTCGAGGTTGGCGAGTTCTCCGGAGGCATTGACCGGCTTGCCGTTCAGCGCGGTGATGACGTCGCCCTCGCGCAGTCCGGCCGCGGCGGCCGGGGAGCTGGCGAGCACCCGCGTCACCACCGCGCCCTTCGCGCTCTTCAGGCCAAGCATCGGGGCGATGTCGGCGGTGACGTCCTGGGTGTCGACGCCGAGCGAGCCGCGCTTCACCTCGCCGTAGGCGAGCAGTTGTCGCATCACGTCTCGGGCGAGCTTGGCCGGGATCGCGAAGCCGATGCCGACGTTGCCGCCCGAGGGCGAATAGATCGCGGTGTTGATGCCGACCAGCTCGCCGCGCAGGTTCACGAGCGCGCCGCCGGAGTTGCCGGGATTGATCGAGGCATCGGTCTGGATGAAGTCCTGGACACCGACGCCGCGCAGTCCGGAGCGGCCGAGCGCCGAGACGATGCCGGAGGTCACCGACTGGCCGATGCCGAAGGGATTGCCGATCGCGACGACGAAGTCGCCGACGCGCAGCGCGTCCGAATCCGCGAGCGGCAGCGCCGACAGGCGTTCGGCGGGGATCTGCACCAGGGCGACGTCGGAATCCGGGTCGCTGCCGATGAATCGGCCTTTCAGCGTGCGCCCGTCGGCCAGGGTCACCTGAATGTCGTCGGCGCCGTCGATGACGTGGTTGTTGGTCAGCACGTAGCCCTTCACCGCGTCGACGATGACGCCCGAACCGAGCGACTGCTGGACGCGTTCGCGCGGCACCGCCGGGCTGTTGAAGAAGCGGCGGAAGAACGGATCGTCGAAGAACGGGTCGCGCACCTTCACGTGTGTCTGCGAATTGATGTTGACCACCGCCGGCTGCACGCGCTCGATCATCGGCGCCAGCGAAGGCAACGGCTGGCCATCCACCGCGGCGGGCAGCTGTGCGGCTGCGAGCAGGGGCGCCAGCAGCAGCGGCAGAACAGACTTGAGGCGGCGGATCGACATCGAATGCACTCCGGAACAGCACGAACGGACGAGGTGGGGTCGGTCTTCGGACCCTCAAGCTGGGTGCGGGTTCCCGTGGTGGTGTCCAAATTTTTGCGGCGCAGCAGATACTTGCACGATGGCACGTGCGTTTCCGCGTGTTGACACCCTCTGACACGAAGCGTAAGGTTCCGTTCCGCTGAGTCACAACATCTAGTGGTGAGGAGCCTCCATGAACCCAACCAATTGGGTTTGCCATGAGGTTGAACCCACCGGCACCGCAGGGTGCCGGGGCCTCGCCGCAAGCCGCGGAATCCGTCTTTGATGAGAAACGATGGGCAGTTCATCTGCACCGTCGCGGGCGGTTTCCGTGTCGTGGCCGGCGGGGTTGACGACACCTTGTGGGAGGAAACAACGGAATGAGTTCAGTGCGCCTTGAAGCTGTGGCCCGCGAAACGGTGGAAATCCCGCTGCAGCCGGCTTCGTTCGATATCTGGGACAAGAAGTACCGCCTGAAAAGCAAGCGCGGCGAAGCCATCGACGAGACCATCGACGACACCTACAAGCGTGTCGCCCGGGCCTTGTCGGAAACCGAGCAGACCGCCGAGAAGCAGAAGTACTGGTACGAGCGCTTCCTGTGGGCGTTGCGTCGCGGCGCGATCCCGGCCGGACGCATCACCTCGAACGCCGGCGCGCTCGAGCACAAGCCGGCGACCAGCACGATCAACTGCACGGTCTCGGGCACGATCACCGATTCGATGGACGGCATCCTCGAGAAGGTGCACGAGGCCGGTCTGACGCTGAAGGCCGGCTGCGGCATCGGCTACGAGTTCTCGACGCTGCGCCCGCGCGGCGCCTTCGTGGCCGGCGCCGGCGCATACACGTCGGGCCCGATGTCGTTCATGGATATCTACGACAAGATGTGCTTCACCGTCTCGTCCGCCGGGGGCCGCCGCGGCGCCCAGATGGGCACCTTCGACGTGTCGCACCCCGACGTGAAGGACTTCATCCGCGCCAAGCGCGAGGACGGGCGCCTGCGCCAGTTCAACCTCAGCCTGCTGATCACCGACGAGTTCATGGACGCGGTCGCCGCCGATGCCGACTGGCCGCTGGTGTTCCCGATCCACGTCAAGGAACAGGGCGAGATCGACCTCGGCGACGCCCGGCAGGTGGTCTGGCGCGACTGGCCGACCCAGCAGAACTACGTCGTCCGCGACGACGGCATGGTCGCCTGCAAGATCTATGGCCACATCCGCGCCCGGCACCTGTGGGACATGATCATGGTCTCGACGTACGACTACGCCGAGCCGGGCTTCATCCTGATCGACCGCGTCAACGAGATGAACAACAACTGGTGGTGCGAGAACATCCGCGCCACCAACCCCTGCGGCGAGCAGCCGCTGCCGCCCTACGGTTCCTGCCTGCTCGGTTCGGTCAACCTCACGAAGTTCGTGCGCGATCCGTTCACCAGCAAGGCGCGCTTCGACTGGGAGGAATACCGCGAGGTCGTGCGCGTGTTCACGCGCATGCTCGACAACGTCGTCGAGATCAACGGCCTGCCGCTGGAGCAGCAGCGCCACGAGATCCTGAGCAAGCGCCGCCATGGCATGGGCTTCCTCGGCCTCGGCTCGACCCTGACCATGCTGCGCATGGCCTACGGCGCGCCGGAGTCCTGCAAGTTCACCGAGGACGTGTCGCGCGAAATGGCCCTGGCCGGCTGGGAAGTGGCACTGACGCTGGCCGAGGAAAAGGGGCCGGCGCCGATCATGGAGCAGGACTTCGTGGTCACCGGCGAGATGTTGCGCAAGCGTCCGGAGATGATCCGCGACGGCATCAAGGTCGGCGATGTGCTCAAGGGCAAGGTGTTGCACGCCAGGTATTCGCGCTACATGCAGCGTGTCGCCTCGGTGGCGCCGGAACTGGTGGCGAAACTGGCCGAGACCGGCGCGCGCTTCACCCACCACAGCTCGATCGCGCCGACCGGCACGATCTCGCTGTCGCTCGCCAACAACGCCAGCAACGGCATCGAACCGTCGTTCGCGCACCACTACAGCCGCAACGTCATCCGCGAAGGCAAGAAGTCGAAGGAAAAGGTCGAGGTCTATTCCTACGAGCTGCTGGCCTACCGCACCCTGGTGAACCCGAAGGCGATGCCGTACGCCAGCGAGGCGGATGCGAAGCTGCCCGACTACTTCGTGGCCGCCGACGACATCACCCCGAAGGCGCACGTCGACATCCAGGCGGCCTCGCAGCTGTGGGTCGATTCGTCGATCAGCAAGACCGCGAACGTGCCGACCGACTACGCCTACGAGGACTTCAAGGACATCTACCGCTACGCGTACGAAAAGGGCTTGAAGGGATGCACGACTTTCCGCTTCAATCCCGCCGCGTTCCAGGGCGTGCTCGTGAAGGAGCAGGACCTCGAGAACACGACGTATCGATTCGAGCTGGAAGACGGCACCGTGGTCGAGGCAAAGGGCAACGAAGAGATCGAGTACGACGGCGAAATCCACACCGCGGCCAATCTCTTCGACGCGCTGAAGGAAGGGTATTACGGGAAATTCTGATCCGCGCGCGTCCGAATCCTTGCAGGCGTTGCGTTAGATCAAGGTGTGTGTCGGCGGCAACGCCGACGATGCAGCGGGCCATGGATGGCGCGTTCGGCCGATCGTGGAAACGCGGTCGGCCTTCGGCCGTCCGGGCAACCGGCGGTTGCGGTGGCGGGACCGGATGCCGACCACTGACCACAACTACACAACTGAAGCAGCTGGAGGGTTCATCCCATGAGTAATGATTCGATGATGTCGAACGTGGCCGATGCAATGGCCGACGCCAAGGCCGCGGTGGTCGAGAAGGCCAGCGACGCGATGGCGGGCGCCAAGAAGGTCGTCGCCAAGGCCAAGAAGGCGGTCGTGAAGGCCGAGAAGGCGGTCGCCAAGAAGGCCGGCGCCGCGAAGAAGGCGGTGAAGAAGGCCGTGGCCAAGGCCAAGAAGGCCGCCGCTCCGAAGAAGGCCGCGAAGAAGGCGGCGAAGCCGGCAGCGAAGAAGGCCGCGCCGAAGAAGGCCGCCAAGAAGGCTGCTCCGAAGAAGGCTGCCAAGAAAGCCGCTCCGAAGAAGGCCGTCAAGAAAGCCGCCAAGCCGGCAGCGAAGAAAGTCGTGAAGAAGGCCGCTCCGAAGAAGGCTGCGAAGCCGGCAGCGAAGAAGGCCGCTCCGAAGAAGGCTGCCAAGAAGGCCGCGAAGAAGAAGTAATCGCATGGGCGACTCGTTCGCCCTGCGTTTTGGCGGTCCAGCGGGCGCTGCAGTCTAGGCGTTCCGCGATTGACGGACCGAGGTCTCGCACACGCCGGGTCAGCGTGTGTTTGAGGCGCGTCCACCGGTCGCTGCGCATCCGCGGTGCCGGCCCGGACATCCTCCTGCGCATGACCATGCGCAGGAGCCTCTTTCCAAGGGTGTCGCGCGACGCGGGTCGCGCGGCGCCGGCGCCACGGCGCCATTCGACGACAACGCGCGCAGCGATGCGCCAGACCAGGACGGGAACAGCAATGGCGATCAAGATCGGCAAGAAGATCAAGGGCTACAACGTGGTGCGACCGGAAGACAAGGCCAGGGCCGTCCCCGAGGTCGCGATGAGCGCGCCGGCCGAAGCCATTGCCCTGCCGAAGACCGCCGAAGTCATCCAGATGACCGAGCAGGTCGAGCGCCCGGACGTGCTGGTCGGCTCGACCTACAAGATCAAGTCGCCGCTGTTCGAGCACGCGCTGTACGTGACGATCAACGACATCGTGCTGAACCAGGGCACGGAGCATGAGCTGCGCCGTCCGTTCGAGGTGTTCATCAACTCGAAGAACATGGACCACTTCCAGTGGATCGTGGCGCTGACGCGCATCATGAGCGCGGTCTTCCGCAAGGGCGGCGACGTCACCTTCCTGGTCGAGGAGATGAAGGCGGTGTTCGACCCTCGCGGCGGCTACTTCAAGGCCGGCGGCGTCTACATGCCTTCGATCGTCGCCGAGATCGGCACCGTGGTCGAGGAGCACCTGAAGTCGATCGGCCTGATCCACGATCCGGAAATGAGCGCGGAAGCGCGCAAGCTGATCGCCGAGAAGCGTGCGCAGTACGAGTCGCGCTCAAAAAAAAACACTGACGTAGCCGCGGAAGCGCCGGTCGTGCCGACCGAGGTCGCCGAACAGTTCCCGCCCGGCGCGACCCTGTGCAACAAGTGCAACACCAAGGCCACCATCATCATGGACGGCTGCGCCACCTGCCTGAACTGCGGCTACTCCAAGTGCGGCTGATCGCCTGACCGGGCCAGTGCCGCGCGCAAGACGCGGTGCCAGCGGGCCGATTTCTCGGCGTGGCCCATCCCGGCATGGGCCGGGCTGGTCGAGGGCAGGATCACGTGGTCGATGGCGAGTTCGCGGTGATGCCTGCGGAGGCTGGTCGCGGCCTTCCGGCCGTTGAGCAGGACGCGCCGGATCGACGGGTGTGCGGCGAGCAGGCCGGGGATGTCGTTCGGGAACTCGCTGTGGCGGTCGATGGCGCTGTCGAGGCTGCCGTCGCGGTCGCACTCGGCGAGCACGTCCCAGACCGCGACGCCGGCGCGCTGCAGCGACTGCACGCGCAGCGCATAGTCGCCCTGCGGATCGAAGCCGAGCAGTTCGCCGAGGATCGGCCAGAACTGGTTGCGCGGATGCGCGTAGTAGCGGTTCGCCTGCAACGAGGCGAGGCCCGGCATCGAGCCGAGGATGAGCACGCGCGCGTTCGCGGCGACGATCGGCGGAAAGCTGCGCACGCGGCGATTCATCGACGTTCGATGATGCGGTCGGTGTCGCCGAGCCGCATGCCGTGCGGACCGAAGCGGCGTTCGACGAAACGCACATGGTCGTCTCCGACCAGCACGACGGTACTGGCGCGGGTGCCGTAGTCGGCGCCGACGATGAAGGCGGCGGACAAACGACGTTCCCAGTCCAGCGGCACGCCGGTCCGGGGCAGCTGGTCGTCGGGCGCGGTGCGCGGATCGGCGAGGGCGTCGAGCAGCACCGCGATGTCGCCCTCGCCCTGGCCGATCCAGTCGTGCATCGCCGCCTGCAGGCGCCGCGTCTTCGGCCACGGCGTGTCCAGGGCCGCGTTCGACAGCGTGTGCACGCCGTCGTCGACTGCGAACACGCGTGCCTCGGGATGATTGCCGGCAAACCAGAGCCGCGCGCCGTCGTAGGCGAGCAGGTTGAAGCGGCCGTAATGCGCGGCCGTGGCCTGCAGGAACTGCAATTCGTCGTGCAGCGGATCGGCCGCGGCGGCGCGGCGCACCAGCTCGCCGCGCGAGCGCAGTCCGGATTCCGGTTGGCCGGTGCGTACGTTGGTCACGGCCGCGACCTGGCCGTTGCGTGCCGCCAGCAGCCAGCTGCCGCCGGCCTGCAGGTCGCGACCGCCGAACAGGTCGGGCGCATCCGCGTGGAAATCCGCGGCCGCACTGGGTCGCGCGTGGAACTCGTCGCGGTTGGCGGCGAGCACCAGGCGGTAGCGCGAATGCAGGTTCAGGGCGAAGGCGATCAGGCACATGGGCGCTGCAGCGGGACAAAATCCGGGAATGCGTCTATAAGCCGCGTCGGGATCTGCAACATGGGGCGTGCAGAATCCCGACGCAAGCCCGGCGGTTCGTCCGCCACCACCAACGGACCTGGGGAGAACCCGATGACGACGAAGACCACCCGCCGCGAGATCCTGCGCATCCTGACCGTCGCGGCCAGCGCCAGCGCACTCGGCCTCAGCGGCTGCGACAGCGATTCCAACAGCCCCGATCCGGGCCCGACGCAAGGCAACGGCGCCGTGGTGCCGAGCGAGGCCCTGTTCCCGCAGGGCGTGGCCTCGGGCGATCCGCGGCCGGACGCGGTGGTCCTGTGGACCCGCTTCTTCGAGAGCGGCCAGCAGGCCGATGCGACCCTGCGCCTGCAGGTGTCGACGACCGAGAACTTCTCGCAGCTGCTCGTCAATCATGATTTCGCCGCGCGCGCCGCCGCCGATGGTTGCCTCAAGGTGCGCGTCACCGGCCTGACCGCGGGCACGCGCTACTTCTACCGCTTCCTGCTGTCGCGCAACGGCGACTTCCTCGCCTCCGCCACCGGTCGCACCAGGACGGCGCGCGCCGCCACCGACGCGACCCCGGTGAAGTTCGCCTCGATCAGCTGCAACGACTACATCGGCCGCTATTTCACGACCCTGATGCCGTTGTTGAACGAAGACCTCGACTTCGTGCTGCATCTCGGCGACTCGATCTACGAAACCACCGGCGACCCGAGCTTCCAGGGCGGCGCGGCGGCCCGCGGCATCAGCTTCGACGACCGCAACGGCGCGATCACGCTGGGCTCGGCCGGTTCGACCTACCAGGCCGCGAAGAGCCTCGACAACTACCGCCAGCTGCATCGCACGTACCGCAACGACAGCCTGATGAAGCAGCTCTATCAGCGCTTCCCGGTGGTGGCGATCTGGGACGACCACGAGTTCTCCGACGACTCGTGGAAGGCGATGGGCACCTATCGCGACGGCCTGTTCGAGGAACTCGACGAGGAACGCCGCCGCAATGCTGAGCAGGCCTACTTCGAGTTCATGCCGGTCGACACCGACCTCGGCGGCGCCCAGGGCGCGCTCGGCGTGGACCGCGCCAACCTCTATCCGCGTACCACCCTGTATCGCAAGCTGCGTTTCGGCCGCGACCTCGAACTGTTCCTGACCGACTACCGCTCCTACCGCCCGGACCACCTGATCCCCGAGGACGCCTTCCCGGGCGGCGTGGTGATGGATCGCGCCGCGCTGACGCAGTACTTCGCCCCGCAGCACATCCCGTACGAAGCGGTGCGCGCGCAGTTCTCGCCCTACCTCGATATCGACCAGCCGCAGTACGCGGTCTACAAGCAGGTGCTGCAGGCGACTCTGACCCAGGCCTACGTCAACGAAGGCATCGATCTCGGCCAGGCGGCCTTGCGCGCCCAGAATGCGGCGCGCGGCCCGGTCGCGACCACGATCCTGAACTCGCTGCTGCAGCAGTACAACGCCGCGGTGCCGCCGGCGCAGCGCGTGCCGCTGATCCCGGACGCGCTGATCGCGACGCTCGACACCGGCATCGCCTGGTACACGCTCGGCAAGACCTCGCTGTTCGGGTCGGTCGGTTCGCGCTACTTCGTCGTCGAGAAGACCTTCCAGATCTACGCCGACTGGGTCCAGCGCACGCGCGGCCTGCAGACCCAGAATGCCTTCGGCGACGCGCAGCTGGGCTGGTTGTCGGCGCAGATGGCGGCCTCGACGGCGAAATGGAAAGTGGTGGCGAGTTCGGTCTCGATGCGCCCGCTGGTGCTGGATCTGACGAATCCGGCCCTGGGCGTGCCGGCGCCGTTCAACCAGCGCTTCCTGCTCAACGTCGACCAGTGGGACGGTTTCCCGCAAGGACGCTGGACGACGCTGGCACAGCTGACGGATGGCGTCGTGATCCTGTCCGGCGACATCCATGCGACCCTGGTCGGCAGTTCGTCGTTGCCGCCCGGACCGCATCATTCCGGCGGCAGCGCGTTCGAGATCACGACGCCGGCGGTGTCCTCGGCGAGCTTCCGCACCCTGCTCGCGAACACGGCCGCGAACGATCCGCTGCTGGCGCCGCTCGCCGCCTCCCTGCTGCCGATGCTCGACCAGTTGATCGAGCAGGGCGCCGAACTCGAATACGTTCAGACCACGCGACCCGGACATACGCTGCTGGAAACCGATCCCGAGCTGTTCAAGGCCAACATCCGCCAGTACGACCCGCAGGTCGTCCTGAACCCGCCGCCGGGGTCGGCGCCGAGTCCGCAACGCGAGATCCGCTTCAGTTTCGATGGCGTGTTCGTGACCGGCGACTACCAGCAAGGGTGACTTCCGACGGATCGCAAAGGCGGAAATGACTCGCATAAAGTCGTTTCCGCCACTCTTCCGGTCTGGTCCGGGGCGGCAAGCTGTCGGCATGCGGACATCCCGTCCGCCTTTCGGAGCGTGTCATGCGAGTTTCTTCCGTCGTTCGTGCATTCGGTCTGGCGGCCTTGGCTGCGGCGCTGCAGGTCGCCGCGACGGTGCCGGCGGATGAGCCGACCTTCATTGCCGAGACCCAGTACACCGCGGTCTACAGCCAGTCCCAGGGCAGCTGGCTGCTGCATCCGGCCGCCGCCGGCGCGCTGATGCGCCAGGATGCGCGCTGCCGCGACGATGCCCCGGTCGCGCCCGGCCTGTGGCTGGTCACGACCGATGCGGTCGGCCAGGTCGAACTGGTCGCGCCGTCGGTGACACCGCTGCCGCCCGGCCATCCGGAACGCATCCCGTTGCTGGCCTGCGACTCGCCGGCCAGCGGCGGCCTGCACCTGCCGGCCAAGCTGATCCGGACCCTGGCCCGCGACCACGGTGCGGTGCGCGTCGATGGCTGAGCGCCCGACCGCGCTCCGGCTCGGCATCCTCGTCTTCGACGGGGTGATGATGTCGAGCATCGCCGCACCGAGCGACGCCCTGCGCGTGGCCGACAAGCTCGCGCAGCTGCGCTTCGGCGCGGCGGCCCCGGCTTTCCGCACCGAACTGGTCCACGCCCGCGGTGCGGGTTCGGTGATGACCTCGAGCGGCATGACCCTGTCCGGCATCGTCGCGACCGACCGCGACCCGGACGTGTTGCTGATCCCGGGCGTGATGCACGGCAGCGCCGGCGAACTGCTGCAGACCACGGCGGCGCTGACCGCCGAAATCGAACTGATCCGCGCCATGCACCTGCGCGGCGTGCGCGTCGCCGCGAGTTGCACCGGCACCTTCCTGCTGGCCATGAGCGGCCTGCTCGACGGGCGCCCCGCGACCACGAGCTGGTGGCTGGCCGCGGCCTTCCGCCAGGCCTTTCCGCTGGTCGACCTGCAGGCCGACGAGCTGGTGGTGGAATCCGGCGAGGTCGCGACCGCCGGCGGCGCGTCGGCGGTGCTCGACTTCGTGCTGCGCCAGATCGCCCGCGTCACCGACGCGGCGCTCGCCCAGCAGCCCGCGAAGCTGCTGCTCGTGGATCCGGAGCGGCAGAGCCAGGCGCCCTACGTGTCGGCGGCCCTGATCGAAAAACCGCGCTCGACGCTGACCGAGAAGATCGAGAAGTTCCTGTCGCACGAGATGCATCGGTCCCTGACCGTGGCCGAGATCGCCGCCCATGTCGGCACCAGCGAGCGCACCCTGCTGCGGCATTGCCAGACCCAGTTCGGCGAGGGACCGCTCGCGCACCTGCAGCGCCTGCGCGTCGAACGCGCCAAGGCCCTGCTGGAAACCAGCCGGCTCAGCTTCGACGAGATCGTCGAGCGCTGCGGCTATTCCGACACCGCCAGCTTCCGCAAGCTGTTCAAGCGCGAAACCCATCTCACGCCGGCGGACTACCGCGAGCGCTTCACCCTGCGCGCGCATTGAGTGTTTGTCGCGGGGCGGAGCCCGCTCCCACAGAAGCACTCACCATCCAGTGGATTGCGGCTTTTGTGGGAGCGGGCTCCGCCCCGCGATCTCCATTCAGTCGTCGCTGCCCATGAACCCGAACAGGTTCAGCAGGTGCGAGAACATCACCGCGATGTCGGCGAACAGTTCGACCACGATCATCAGCGCGTCGGCGGCGCCGTCGTGCACCAGGCGGCTGACGTTGTAGAGCATCGAGCCGGCGCAGAGCAGCACCACCGCGCCCGAGATCGCCAGCGACAGCACCGGGATCTGCAGGAAGATGTTCGCGACGATGGCCACCAGCGCGACGATGAAGCCGACGAACAGGAAACCGCCCATGAAGCTGAAGTCGCGGCGCGAGACGATGGCGTAGCCCGACAGCGCGACGAAGGCGACCGCGGTGGTCGCGAGCGCGTTGAACAGGATGGCCGGTCCGCCCGCGAAGCTCAGGAAGCGGCCGATCATCGGGCTCATCATCAGGCCGACCAGGCCGGCCCAGACGCAGGTCACGAGGATCGCCGTCTGCAGGTTGCGGATCGAGCGGATCAGGAACGGCCCGCCGATGAACACCGCCATGAACACCAGCCACATCATCTTGAAGCGCGGCAGCTCGATGCCGAGGCCGAGGAAGGTCCCGCCGGCCGCGCAGGCGAGCACGATGGCGAGCAGGATGAAGGCCGAACGCAGGGTCTTGTTGATCGACAGTTCAAGGCCGACGGACTGCGGAATGGCGCGGGGATCGGTCATGGCGGAACTCCTGGTCGAATGAGAACCGGATCTTAGGCGACTTCCACCCTCCGCCGCGAGGCGGAGGATGTGAAGGCGATCTTCACCAGATCTGCACCTTGGTCGCGTCCGGGCGCACCATGGCGTCGCCTTGCTTGCAGCCGAAGGCTTCGGCGAAGGCGTCGAGGTTGGCGTAGGGACCGTTGACGCGGAACTTGCCGGGCGAATGCGGGCCGACGTTGACCTGGATCTTCAGCGCTTCGTCCGTGTAGTTGCGGCGCCAGATCTGGGCCCAGCCGTGGAAGAAGCGCTGTTCCGGGGTGAGGCCGTCGATCTTCGTCCGCGGCTTGTTCTTGAGCGCGAGCTCGAGCGCACCATGGGCCATCGTCAATCCGCCGAGGTCGCCGATGTTCTCGCCGAGCGAGACGCGTCCATTGAGCTTGAGACCGGGCAGGGCCTCGAATTCGCCGGCCTGCGCGACCAGCTTGTCGGCGCGGGCGTCGAATTCCTTGCGGTCCTCGGGCGTCCACCACATGTTCAGGCGGCCCTGGGCGTCGAAGCGCGAGCCCGAGTCGTCGAAGCCGTGCAGCAGTTCGTGGCCGATCACGCCGCCGATGGCGCCGTAGTTCAGCGCGTCGTCGGCGTTCATGTCGAAGAACGGCGGCTGCAGGATGCCGGCCGGGAACACGATCTCGTTCCACACCGCGTTGTAGTAGGCGTTGACCTGCTGCGGCGGCATGCCCCATTCGCGCCTGTCGATCGGCGCGCCGATCTTGGCGAAATTGAGCTTGGCGAGATGCGCCTGCAGGATGCGCACGTTCGCGAAATGGGCGTCGCGCGCCAGCGCCACGCCGCTGTAGTCCTTCCACTTTTCGGTGTAGCCGATCTTGGGCGTGAAGGTGGACCATTTCTCGATGGCCTGGGCGCGCGTCGCCTCGCCCATCCACGGCAGCTGCTCCAGGCGCGTGCGCAGCGCGGTCTTCAGATGGCCGATCATTTCCATCATGCGCGCCTTGGCTTCCGGCGGGAAATGCTTGGCCACGAACAGCTGGCCGAGCGGGTCGCCGAGCAGGGCGTTCATCTGGTCGATGGTGCGCTCGTCGCGCGGCTTCAACGCCTTCTGGCCGCGCAGGAGGGTGCCGCCGAACGCGAAGTCGGCGTCGACGAAGCGCTTGGACAGGTGGGCGGCGGCGCCGTTGACGAGGTGCCAGCGCAGGTAGGCCTGCAGGTCCTTGATCGAGGTGCGCGCCAGTTCGTTCTGCATGGCCGCGAAGAACTTCGGGTGCGAGAGCGAGAAGTCCTTCGCCTCGGCCACGCCGATGGCCGCGAACAGGGCGCGCCAGTCGAAGGCCGGCGTCGCCGCATTGGCCGCGTCCAGGGTGACGATGTTGTAGCTCTTGTTCGGGTCGCGCAGTTCCTCGCGCGGCAGGGCCGCTTCGGCCAGGCGCGTCTCGATGGCGAGCACGGCATCGGCCTGCTTGCGCGCTTTCCTCGCCTTGACGCCGGAGAGTTCGAGCATGCGCGCGACATGGGCGCGGTACTGCTCGCGCAGCTTGACCGAGTCGGCGTCGGTGCGCGTGTAGTAGTCGCGGTTCGGCAGGCCGAGGCCGCCCTGGGTCGCGTAGGCGATGATGCGGGTGTTGTCCTTCAGGTCCTGGCGCACGCCGAGACCGAACAGCACCGGCGTGCCGCGCGCGTGCCAGTCGCGCACCAGTGCGGCGACGTCCTCGCGCTGGCGCAGGCGCTCGATCGCCTGGAGGTCGGCGGCGATGGGCTGGACGTCGAGTCGGTCGATCGTCGCCTCGTCGAGCGCGGCGGCGTAGAAGGATCCGACCAGCACCTGCGGCGAGCCGGCCGCGACGGTGCGCACCTCCATCGCTTCGCGCGCGATCTCGCGCAGCTTGGCGTTGTTGCGGTCGTCCAGTTCGTTGAACGTGCCCCAGCTCGAATACGCCGCCGGCACCGGGTTGTTCTTCAGCCACGTGCCGTTGGCGTGCTGGTAGAAATCGCTGCAGGCGGACGTGTTCGCATCGAAATTCTTCGGGTCGATGCCGGCCGCGTTCGACTGCGCGAACACGGGGCCGAGGGCCAGGGCGAGGGCGGTGGCGAGCAGGGAACGGACCAGCATGGCGAACTCCATCGAATCGGAGCCGCCGATCTTAGGGGGCGGCGCGGGCCCGCCCGGCGACGACGGGGCGAGCCGTCGCCGATCAGGGATGTTCCGCCTCGGCGTGCACGCGCTCGTGCCGGATCAGGTAGATGCCGCTGGCGACGATGATGCCGGCGCCGACGAAGACGTAGCGGTCCGGCAGGGTCTGCCAGAGCAGCCAGTCGAGCAGCACGCCCCAGGCCAGCGCGGTGTATTCGAAAGGCGCGATCGCCGAGGCTTCGCCGAGCTTGAACGCGATCGTCACGGCGTACTGCGCCAGCGCGCCGGCGATGCCGACGACGGCGATCGCCGGCCAGTGTTCGGTCGCGATCGGCCGCCACGCCGGCCAGGCCAGCAGGCCGGCGCCGAGGCCGACCATGACCGTCATCCACAGCAC
>CALMWD010000441.1 GCA_937873105.1 uncultured Rhodanobacteraceae bacterium | reverse complement strand
TCCATCGAAGCTTCGTTCGTACGGCAACGCGCCAGGTGTCGGCGCAGCAGCATCAGCAGGAAGGTCCGGAAACTGGCGACGCCGGCATCGGCGCGCGCCCACCAGTCGTGCTCGAAGCTGGCGGCGAGAAAGGATTGGGTCGCATCGTCCGCGTCCGTCGGCGCGAGGCGTGCGCGGAAGTAGGCCAGGATCGCGGGGCGATAGGCGCGCGCCAGCGCCGAGAACGCGTCGTGCCGCTGCGACGCGAGGCCGCTGCGGCGAACCAGGCTCCATTGCGTGTCGGGGAACCGCGCCATCCGGCATGTGTAGTCCAGGGCGGGGCTTCCGGCAAGCCGAACCCCGATTTCGCCCGCCTCGCGTTGCATGCCTCGCAACCCCCAACCGAGGAGCGAACCATGTACGCACGCAAGACGTTGTCGATGGCGATCACCGCTGGCCTGATGTTCGGCATCGGTGCCTGTTCGATGCAGGAGAAGGCGCCGGCCCAGGTGGAAGCGCAGGCGGAGAAGGCGGAGCGGTCGCGCCGCGACCTCGCGCGCGTCGCGCCGCGCGAGCAGGTCGCCGACGAGATCGATGTCGCGCAGATCGTCCCGCCGCCGCCCGCGCCGCCCGCGCCGTCCCGCTCCGAGGCCAAGCAGAAGCTTGCCTACAACGCGGCGCCGGCCACGCTCGAAGCCATCGCCGTCGGCGGCGCGGTCACACCCGCACCGGTCGCGCAACCTCAGGCTGGTGACATCACGACCGAAAACTACGCCGACCACGACGACAACCCGGTGCATCGCGTCGCCGAACAGTCGGTCTCGACCTTCAGCATCGACGTCGATACCGGCAGCTACACGAACGTGCGGCGCATGCTGAACCAGGGCCGGCTGCCGCCGCGCGACGCCGTGCGCGCCGAGGAGTTCATCAACTACTTCGACTACGCCTACGCGCCGCCGACGGACCGCAAGACGCCGTTCGCGGTTCACACCGAGGTCGCGCCGGCACCGTGGAATGCGAAGCGCCATCTGATGCTGGTCGGCATTCAGGGGTATGAAGTCGCCGCATCCGAGATTCCGGCGGCGAACCTCGTCTTCCTGATCGACACCTCGGGCTCGATGGACTCGCCTGACAAGATCGGCCTGCTCAAGCAGAGCTTCATGGCGATGGTGCCGAGGCTGCGCGCGCAGGATCGCATCAGCATCGTCGTCTACGCGGGTTCCGCCGGACTGGTGCTGCCGCCGACCTCGGGCGCCGATCACGAGACGGTCCTCGCCGCATTCGATCGCCTGTCCGCCGGCGGCTCGACCCATGGCGCGGCCGGCATCGAACTCGCCTACCAGCAGGCGAAGCGCGCTTACATCGAGGGTGGCGTGAACCGCGTCATCCTCGCCACCGACGGCGACTTCAACGTTGGCACCGTCGACCTGGAAGCGCTGAAGACCATGGTCGCCGAACAACGCCGCAGCGGCGTGTCGCTGACCACGCTCGGCTTCGGCCAGGGCAACTACAACGACGAACTCAGCGAGCAGCTCGCCGACATCGGCAACGGCAACCACGCCTACATCGACACCCTGAACGCAGGCCACACGGTGCTGGTCGAGGAAATGAGCAGCACCCTGTTCACCATCGCCAAGGACGTGAAGATCCAGGTCGAGTTCAATCCGGCCGTGGTTAGCGAGTACCGCCTGATCGGCTACGAGAACCGCATGCTCGCGCGCGAGGACTTCAACAACGACGCGGTCGACGCCGGCGAAATCGGCGCCGGCCACGACGTCACCGCGATCTACGAGGTGGTGCTCGCCGGCAGCGGCGGCGAATCGATCGATCCGCTGCGCTACGGCGCGCCAGCGACGACCAAGCACGGCGGTGACGAACTCGCCTTCGTGAAGCTGCGCTACAAGCAGCCAGACGCCGACGCCAGCATCCTGGTCGAGCGTCCGATCAAGCGCAGCCAGATCGCGAAGGAGGCCAGTCCGCGTCTGCAGTTCGCGTCCGCCGTGGCCGCCTTCGCCGATCGCCTGCGCAGCGGCGAACATCTCGGCGACTTCGATCTCGCGCGCATCGCCGCACTCGCGAACAGCGCCCGAAACGATGACCGCTATGGCTATCAGCGCGAATTCGTCGAACTGGTGAACCGCGCGCAAATCCTCAGCGGCGAAACCGCGCCGGTGGCGGTGGTCGCGGAGTAATCTCGACGTCGACCGCTCTTGTGGGTGCGAATCTCATTCGCACGCTCTCGCTCCTCGGCCACCATGGGTGAAGAGCGTCCGAATGAGATTCGGACCCACAAGAGCAATGGCGCGTCGCTGGGAGTGTTGGACGATGTGGTTGCGAAGTCTGATTGTCCTTCTTCTGCTCGCTCCGAACGGTTTCGCCGACGAAAAGGTCGACGTGGCCAAGATCCACGGCCGCATCCAGTTCGTCACGTCCTTCCCGGACTACAAGGTCAAGGTCGTCGAGCACTTCGCCGACCTGCACGTGCAAGTCGTCGAGCATTTCCCGGACAAACCCGGTCGCTGGCAGATCGTCGATGCCTTCCCGGACTACAAGATCCAGCTCGACGAATCCTTCCCCGACTTCACGATCAACTACCTCGAGCACTTCCCTGGGCCGCAATGAGCCTCAGCGG
>CALMWD010000440.1 GCA_937873105.1 uncultured Rhodanobacteraceae bacterium | reverse complement strand
AGGAATTGCTCTTCCGGCAGGCGAATTTCATCGCGGCGTCGATCGGCACGTAACGGATTTCGTTGCTGCGACTGGCCATCGTTGCGCTCCCGTGACGCGGCGATGATAGTCGCGAGCGCGGACCGCCGATCAATCGCCGACGAGGTCGACCACCACCCGCCAGCCGCCGGACTCGAAGCGCCAAGCGCGCTGATAGGTCTGCGGCGACGCGCCTTCGGCCCAGCCGGTTGTCGCCGCCAGCCGGCCATCCGCCGAGATCCGTAGCGCGGCACGCGTCGCCTTGGCACGCATCGGCGTCCACGTCGTGGCCGCGGTGGGCGACTGCGGCCGTTGCCCGGCACGCAGCAATACGGCGTCGGCGCTGTGGAAGCGGGCCACGGCCGCGGCATCGTGCGGACCGGCCAGCAGCGCGTTCAACGCGTCATCGAGCGTCGCCAGCGCCTCGGCCTCGCCGTCCTCGTCGGCGTGCGCCGAAGCGTGCGGGTCGACCCGGGTCGGAAACGCGATGGGCGCGTGCGCGACCCCCTGATCGAGCCAGAGTCGCCACGCCCCGCCGGCGTCGCGCGTCCAGACCGAGAAGAAGTGGCCGCCGACCGGCGCACCGGCGACGCCCTTGGCATCGCGCGGCGTCAGTCGATAGGGACCATAGGTGTAACCGAAGTCGGCGACCGCCTCGCCAGCCTGAGGCGCCCATTCCAGTATGAACGGTGCGACCTCCGGCCGGGCTGCGTACCACTCCCGGCCATTGACCGGACCGGGGCGGAATAACCAGGCATCGTCGGCAAGCACGCCGAGGAAGGCGGCTTTGACGCCGAGCCGGGGCGAGCTCGCGGCGAAGGCGCGTTCGGCCGAAATCAGGGTATCGAGGGGGTCGGCGGCGGCGAGACCACAACTCGCGGCCAACATCAGCAAGGCGATCGAAATGCGCATGGCGACTCCATGGGGGAAGCGCACTGTGCGGCGAATCCCGCGGGCACGCATCTGCCGATCGCTGGGGAACGGCGCCGTCCTTGGCGCCCCAAGCGGGCTCGGATCAGCGGCGGACCAAGCGATCCCAGGCATCGCGCACGGCAGGACGCGCGCGCGACCAAGGGAAGTCGAAGTTGGCGGGATCGGCCTCCCAGCTCGCCTTCAGTTCCTGGGCGACATCGATCCAGCACGCGTCGGGTCGACGCATGCGCGCCATCCAGCCGTGGCGATACGCGGCGCGGAACCGCGAATAGTCTTCGCCCGGCGCGACGTAGGGCTGGGCCGCGTAATGGGTCGCCCAATAGGCTTCTTCGGCGGCCGGATCGATCTCGACGGCGAGCGCCGGCAGGCGCTGCGTGATCGGCAAGGCGTCCGTGGCCTCGACCGACTCCGGGTGTTCGAGCACGTACTGCGCGAATTCGACGATGGTCATGGTCTACCTCCTGGATGGGCCATCGCTCGCGAATGCGTAGCGATGCCCGGAAGCCGCAGGAGGGATGCCAGCGCCTCTAGCCTTTTAGATCAAAGGCTTGCCCACGAAGACGGATTGCCGAATGCAGGATCGTGCAGGTGCGGATTGCAGCCTGCACGACAAGAGCGATCGGGGCTCAGCGTCGGTCGAGGCCGACGTAGTCGCGGTCGTCCGGACCGATGTAGTTCGCGTTCGGGCGGATGATCTTGCCGTCGATGCGCTGTTCGATGATGTGCGCGCTCCAGCCCGACGTTCGCGCGATCACGAACAGCGGCGTGAACATCGGGGTCGGCACGCCCATCATGTGGTAGGCGCTGGCGCTGTACCAGTCGAGGTTCGGGAACATCTTCTTCAGGTCCCACATCACCTCCTCGACGCGCGCGGAGATGTCGAAGAGCTTCATGTTGCCCGCCTCCTGGGAGAGCTTGCGCGCGACTTCCTTGATGACCTTGTTGCGCGGGTCGCCGATCGTGTAGACCGGGTGGCCGAAACCGATGACCACTTCCTTCGCCTCGACGCGCCGACGGATGTCCGCCTCGGCTTCGTCCGGGCCTTCGTAGCGCTTCTGCACCTCGAACGCGACCTCGTTGGCGCCGCCGTGTTTGGGGCCGCGCAGCGCCCCTATCGCCCCTGCAATGCTGGAATACATATCGCTGCCCGTGCCAGCGATCACACGCGCAGTAAAGGTTGAGGCATTGAACTC
>CALMWD010000439.1 GCA_937873105.1 uncultured Rhodanobacteraceae bacterium | reverse complement strand
CAGGCGATGCCGCTGCCGATGCCGCCGGCGACGCTGCCGCTGCTGCGGGCGAAGCTGCTGCCGACGCCGCCGCTGCTGCGGGCGAAGCCGTGCAGGAAGCCGGCGAAGCTTTGCAGGAAAAGGCCGAGGAAGTGAAGGAAGAGATCAAGCAGTAATCCTGCGGATCGACTCGCACGACCCAGAACCGCCGGGGCAACCCGGCGGTTTTTCTTTGCGCGCTCGCTAAACTCGCGTCCTCTTTCAGGGACCGATCCCATGCCCAAGATCCAGTCGAGCATCGATCCGCGCAGCGCGGACTTCATCGCCAACGCGGAACAGATGCGCGGCCTCGTCGCCGACCTGAAGGCTCAGACCGCGAAGGCGGCGGCCGGCGGCGGCGAGAAGGCGCGCAAGAAGCACACCGAACGCGGCAAGCTGCTGGCGCGCGAGCGCATCCGCGCCCTGCTCGATCCGGGCTCGCCCTTCATGGAACTCTCGGCCCTGGCCGCACACGGCATGTACGAGGATCAGGCGCCCGGCGCCGGCGTCGTCACCGGCATCGGCCGCGTGCACGGCATGGAGGTGATGGTGGTCGCGAACGACGCCACCGTGAAAGGCGGCACCTACTTCCCGATGACGGTGAAGAAGCATTTGCGCGCGCAGGAGATCGCGCTGGAGAACCGCCTGCCCTGCGTCTACCTGGTCGATTCCGGAGGCGCCTTCCTGCCGCTGCAGGACGAAGTCTTCCCGGACAAGGAACACTTCGGCCGGATCTTCTACAACCAGGCGCGACTGAGCGCGCAGAACATCCCGCAGATCGCGGTGGTGATGGGCTCCTGCACCGCCGGCGGCGCCTACGTGCCGGCGATGTGCGACGAATCCGTCATCGTGCGCGAGCAGGGCACGATCTTCCTCGGCGGTCCGCCGCTGGTGAAGGCCGCGACCGGCGAAGTCGTGGATGCCGAAGCGCTGGGCGGTGCCGAGGTGCATTGTTCGGTCTCGGGCGTCACCGACCATTTCGCCGAAAACGACGAACATGCGCTCGAGATCGCGCGCGACATCCTCAAGCACCTGAATCGCGCCAAGACCTTGCCGGTCGCGGTGCAGGCGCCGAGCGATCCGGCCTATCCGATCGACGAGATCTACGGCATCCTGCCGCGCGACACGCGTTACCCGTTCGACGTGCGCGAGATCATCGCCCGCCTCGTCGACGGCTCCGAGTTCCAGGAATTCAAGGCGCGTTACGGCAAGACCCTGGTCTGCGGCTTCGCGCACATCCACGGCTATCCGGTCGGCATCGTCGCCAACAACGGCATCCTGTTCTCGGAGTCGGCGCTCAAGGGCGCGCACTTCATCGAACTCTGCAACCAGCGCAACATCCCGCTGGTGTTCCTGCAGAACATCACCGGCTTCATGGTCGGCAAGAAGTACGAGAACGCCGGCATCGCAAAGGACGGCGCCAAGATGGTGACCGCGGTCGCGTGCTCGCACGTGCCCAAGTTCACCGTAATGATCGGCGGCAGCTTCGGCGCCGGCAACTACGCCATGTGCGGCCGCGGCTACCAGCCGCGCTTCCTGTGGATGTGGCCGAACTCGCGCATCAGCGTGATGGGCGGCGAACAGGCCGCGAGCGTGCTCGCCACCGTCAAGCGCGACGGCCTCGAAGCCGCGGGCGGCGCCTGGTCGAAAGACGAGGAAGACCAGTTCAAGGCCCCGATCCGCGACCAGTACGAACGCCAGGGCCACCCGTACTACGCCAGCGCCCGCCTCTGGGACGACGGCATCATCGACCCCGCCGACACCCGCCGCGTCCTCGGCCTCGCCCTCTCCACCGCCATGAACGCCCCGATCGAAAAGACCGGCTTCGGCGTGTTCAGGATGTGATCTCGATGATCTCTCGACATCTCCGCACTGTTCACCTGCCTCTACGGATCGCATTCGCAGGACTAGTGCTATTGCTCAACGCGTGCGCAACTGCACCGGTCACGAGTCGTCGTGTCGAAGTGGAACACCCGCAATCCGTCGCCGGTTTCAAGCGCGAGGACATCGTGCCGGCGGAAGATCCGCAAGTAGGCACACGCATCAGGTACTCCTCTCCGAATTTCGATGCGCTGCGTATCGACCTTTTTGCCTACGTGGTTGGCACATCGGATGACATCGAAGGCACCCTCGATCTGATTCGCGAAGGCTTCGAATCATCGATGGACTACGCGGTGGAGCACGGCGCATACAAGCGGATCGAGTGGCTGGGTAGCGAGAACCTGTTGGTCCCGATTTCGGGACGACAGCGACCCGCACGATTTCTCCGCAATGTCCAAGAGTCTCAGAACGGCTTCGTGCAGATGTCTCATACCTACTTGATGTATCGCCCGCCCTTCGCGCTGAAGGTCCGTGCTTCCTTTCCGGTCGCGGGCAATACGGGCTACAACGAGGCCATCCGCGAATTCGTATTCGCTCTGATGCCTGAGATCAAAGTCACCATGCCAGCGGCGTGCACCGACATCAAGATCGTCTTTGATCCCCACGAGGAAGGTGCTTGCGAACTCATGGAAAAGTTGCTTCAGAGCTCCGTCTATGAAGGCCTCAGAGGATGCGAGGACTACGAATCTGTCGCGGACACGTCGGAACTGATGCCGCAGATACTGCAGAAATGTCGTGCCGACGATCAGGCCGAGAAGTCGGCACCCGGATCCCAGGGAAACCAATAGAACAGTTGGCGGCAGGTTGAGCGAATAACTTCGGCAGGCGCAGAGGAACTAACGTGCCGCTTCAACGGGCGTCCGCCGACGTGATGCCGCTGGCCGATCCATACGGCGCCGATTCATCGCGCGGACGACTTCGAATCGCCGCAGCCGTTGCACGAGGTGCTGCCGCAGGCGCCGGAGGATTGCGGCTTCGGGGCGAGCCAGCGGCCGAGTTTGCGTTCGATTCGGCTGGCATCCGGCTGCAGGAACATGAGCGCGAATTTCGTGCGGGTGCGACGCACGGCGTTCGGGGCGAGTTTCTGGACGGCGTAGGCGGCGCTCGCGAAGACCGCGAGGCCGATGATCGTCCACTGCATCGTGTCGTAGTTCATGTCAGTGCCTTCGCGACCTGGTAGGTGAGCAGCGAGGCCAGGTAGGCCAGCCCGAACAGGTAGCCGGCGGCGACGCCGACGTTCTTCCAGCTGTTGGTTTCGCGGCGGATCACGGCCAGCGTGCTGATGCACATCGGCGCGTAGATGAACCAGACCAGCAAGGACAGCGCGGTCGCGAATTCCCAGGAGCCGGCGATGATCGGCGTCAGCGCCTGTGTCGCTGCCGCGTCATCGACGGCAGACAGGGCATACACGGTCGCGAGCGAGGACACCGCGACTTCGCGCGCCGCCAGGCCCGGAATCAGCGCGATGCAGATCTGCCAGTTGAAGCCGATCGGCGCGAACAGCGGTTCCATCACATGCCCGATGCGGCCGGCAAAGCTGTAGTCGATGGCCGGCCCGGTCGCATCGACCGGCGCGGCCGGGAACGACAGCAGGAACCACAGCAGGATCGTCATCGCCAGGATGATGCCGCCGACGCGCTTCAGGAAGATCACCGCGCGTTCGTGCAAGCCGAGCAGCAGGTCGCGCAGATGCGGCACGCGATACGCCGGCAATTCCAGCAGCAACGCGTGTTCGCTCTTGTCGCGACGGAACTTCTTCATCACGAAGGCGACCAGCAGCGCGCTGACGACACCGGCCACGTACAGGCCGAACAGCACCAAGCCCTGCAGCTCGAACACGCCCGCGACCTTCTGCTGCGGGATGAAGGCGCCGATCAGCAGCGCATACACCGGCAGGCGCGCCGAACAGGTCATCAGCGGCGCCACCAGGATGGTTGCGATGCGATCGCGCGGATCCTGGATCGAACGCGTCGCCATGATGCCGGGAATGGCGCAGGCGAAACTCGACAGCAGCGGGATGA
>CALMWD010000438.1 GCA_937873105.1 uncultured Rhodanobacteraceae bacterium | reverse complement strand
CACCACCACGGCATGATGCTGGCCATCGCGCTGGAGTCGCTGGTCAAGCTGGTCGCCTTCGTCGTCGTCGGCCTGTTCGCCTGGCGGGCCCAGGACGGCGACTGGAATGTCGCCTTGCCGCAGGCCTCGGCCGCGACCGATACCGGCGCCGCCGGCTTCCTCGCGCAGACCCTGCTCGCCGCCTGCGCGATGTTCTGCCTGCCGCGCCAGTTCCAGGTCGGCGTGGTCGAATGCGAGCAGCCGGACGACCTGCGCACCGCGCGCTGGCTGTTCCCGCTCTATCTGGTCGTGATCAGCCTGCTGGTCGTGCCGATCGCCCAGGCCGGGCTGGCCGCCTCGCAGGGCCTGGACGTGCCGCCCGACACCTACGTGTTGTGGCTGCCGATGTCGATGGACGCCGAGGCGGTGGCGCTGATCGCCTACATCGGCGGTTTCTCGGCCGCGACCGGCATGGTCATCGTCGCCTCGGTCGCGCTCGCGACCATGGTCAGCAACGACCTGGTCGTGCCCATGCTGCTGCGCTGGCGCGCGCTGAAGTTCGCGCAACGCACCGACATCAGCGCGATCGTGCTCGGCATCCGCCGCGTCACCATCATCGTGCTGTCGCTGATGGCCTACGCCTATTACCGGCTGACCGAATCCAGCCAGGCCCTGGCCGCCATCGGCATCCTCGCCTTTGCCGCGGTGGCGCAGTTCGCACCGGCCATCTTCGGCGGCCTGTTCTGGCGCGGCGCCAGCCGGCGCGGCGTCGCGGCCGGGCTCGGCGTTGGCTTCGCGCTGTGGTGCTACACGCTGCTGTTGCCGAGCCTGGCCGGCGCCGGCTGGCTGCCGGACTCGTTCCGGACCGGCGGTCCCTTCGGCTTGCATTGGCTGCATCCGCAACACCTGTTCGGGCTCGGCGGGCTCGATCCGGTCACGCACGGCACGCTGTGGTCGCTCGGCGCCAACCTGATCGTGTTCGTCGCGGTGTCGCTGCGCCGCGGACCCAGCGTGGACGAACGCCTGCGCGCCGAATCCTTCCTCGGGGCGCCGCGGCCGGCGCTGCCCACCCTGGTCGAACGCTGGGGCACGCGCCTCACTCTCGACGACCTGCGCGCCCTCGCCGCCCGCATCATCGGCGCCAACAGCGCGCGCCGCGCATTCGACGACTACTTCGCCGCGCATGGCGATCGCCGCGGCCGCGACCTCGCGCACAGCGACGACGTGCAGTTCGCCGAACGCCTGCTCGCCGCCGCGCTCGGCGCGGCCTCGGCGCGGCGGGTGCTGACCAGCGCGCTCAGCGGCACCGGCATGCCGATCGAGGAAGTGGTGGCGGTGCTCGACCGCACCTCGCAGGAACTGCGCTTCAACCGCGCCCTGCTCACCGCCACGCTCGACAACATCACCCAGGGCATCAGCGTGGTCGACGAGGCCATGCGCCTGGTCGCCTGGAACCGGCCTACCTCGAACTGTTCGGCTACCCGGAAGGCATGGTCTACGTCGGCTGCCCGGTCGCCGACCTGATCCGCTACAACGCCGAGCGCGGCGAATGCGGTCCGGGGGATGTCGAGGAACACGTGCGCAAGCGCATCGCGCACATGCGCAAGGGCACGGCGCACGTCTACGAGCGCGTGCGCACCGATGGCCGCGTCATCGAGATGCGCGGCACGCCGCTGCCGGACGGCGGCTTCGCGACCACGTTCTCCGACGTCACCGCCTACAAGCACGCCGAGGAAGCGCTGCGCGAGGCCAACGAGACCCTGGAGGCGCGCGTCGCCGAACGCACCGAGGCGCTGGCGCGCGCGCTCGACGCACAACGCGCCGCCAAGCAGGAAGCCGAGGCCGCGAACCTCAGCAAGACCCGCTTCCTCGCCGCCGCCAGCCACGACCTGCTGCAGCCGCTGAACGCGGCACGCCTGTTCACCTCGGCGCTGCGCGAAGGCGGCGGCGCCTCGCCGGCGGAACTCGCGGAACGGGTCGACCGATCGTTGCGTTCGGCCGAGGAACTGCTCGACGGCCTGCTCGACATCTCGCGCCTCGACGCCGGCGCGCTGCGCCCGGAATTGCGCCGCTTCGCGGTCGACGAAGTGCTGCGCGGCATCGTCGAGCAGTTCACGCCGCTGGCCGAAGCGCGCGGGCTGTCGCTGCGCCTGGTGCCGACCTCGCTGGTCGTCGAAAGCGACCGCCGCATGCTGCGCCGCATCCTGCAGAACTTCGTCTCGAACGCGCTGCGCTACACCCATCGCGGCGGCGTGCTGATCGGCGCGCGGCGCAGCGGCGCGGCGGTGCGCATCGAGGTCTGGGACAGCGGGCCCGGGATCGCGCCGCAGCACCTCGACACGATCTTCCGCGAGTTCGCGCGCCTCGACCACGACTCGCCCTGGGGCGAACGCGGCCTCGGCCTCGCCCTGTCGATCTGCGCCAGCATCGCCCCCAAGCTCGGGCATCCGCTCGGCGTGCGCTCGCGCACATGGAAGACGAGGCCCTGGGTGAAGGCTTCGGGGTCGTGCGGGAAGGACCGGA
>CALMWD010000437.1 GCA_937873105.1 uncultured Rhodanobacteraceae bacterium | reverse complement strand
CAGCATGGTCAGCATCAGATTGCGCAGCGTGAACAGGGTTGAACCGCGGTTACCGCCCAGCGGCACGTAGAGATAGTCGCGCAGCCAGCTCGACAGCGAGATGTGCCAGCGCCGCCAGAAATCGGAAAAGCCGGTGGCCGCATACGGGGCGCGGAAGTTGTCCGGCAGCCAGAAACCGAGCATGGCCGCGCAGCCGATGGCGCAGGTGGAATAGCCGGCGAAGTCGCAGAAGATCTGGCCGGCGAAGGCGAGGGTGCCGGTCCAGGCCGAGGCCGCGGCGATCGTCGCGCCCGCCTTGAAGACCGGGTCGGCGACCGGCGCGAACACCGAATCGGCCAGCACGATCTTCTCGAACAGTCCGATCAGCAGCAGCGACAGGCCGAGGCAGAAACCGTCCGCCGTCGTTCGCCGCGGCGCATGCAACTGCGCGCTGAAGTCGTGGTAGCGCACGATCGGCCCGGCGACCAGTTGCGGGAAGAAGCCGACGAAGAGCAGGTAGTCGCGCAGCGACCGCTGCGGCCGGACCTCGCCGCGATAGACGTCGATGCAATAGCTCAGCGACTGGAAGGTGTAGAACGAAATGCCGACCGGGAGCAGGATGTCGAACGCGGCCGGCTGCCAGTCGATGCCCGCCAGAGCGAGCAGGGCCTGGGTGTTGGCACGCAGGAAATCGCCGTACTTGAAGAAGCCGAGCAGCCCCAGGTTAGCGACCAGGGAGACGATCAACCAGGGCCGGCGGCGATCGGCGCGGGCATTCGCCATGCGCAGCGCCAGCCACCAGTCGACGCTGGCGGAGCCGATCAGCAGCAGCAGGAAGGGCGGGTTCCAGGCCCCGTAGAACAGGAAACTGGCGCCGAGCAGCAGATTCTTGCGCGCCGACCACGACAGCCCCGGCAGGTTGAACATCGCCACCACGGCGACGAAGAACACGACGAAGGTCAGCGAATCGAAGGTCATGGGCGACGGATCGGGCGATCGCGCAGTATAGAGGGGCGCGGGTGTTCGGCGCCTCGGGTCTTCAGGTCCACCAGTAGCGGATCACATGGAAATACACCGGCGCCGCGAACACCAGCGAGTCGACGCGGTCGAGCACGCCGCCATGCCCCTCGATCATGTGGCCCCAGTCCTTCACCCCGCGGTCGCGCTTGATCGCGGACATGACCAGCCCGCCGAAAAAGCCCATCACGCAGACGGTGAATGCCACCGCCGCCGCTTCGGGCGCACTGAACGCGGTGAAGCCGTGCAGGCCGGCGCCGAGCGCGGTGGCGCTGGCGACCCCGCCGAGCAATCCCTCCCAGGTCTTCGACGGCGACAGCGTCGGTGCGACCTTGTGGCGGCCGGTCAGCTTGCCCCAGACGTACTGCAGCACGTCGCTGCCCTGCACGACGATCACCAGCCATGCGATCAGCAGCAGTTCGCTGCCAGGCTGGCCGCGAACGTCCAGCGTCGCCAGCGCCGGCAGGTGCGACAGGCAGTACACGCAGATCATCAGGCCCCACTGCACCTTGGCCGCGCGCTCGAGGAAACGCGTGGTGTCGGCCGAGACCGCGGCCAGGATCGGCAGCAGCAGGAATGCGTAGACCGGGATCAGGATCGAATACAGGCCGTACCATTCGATCCAGATCAGCGCGTACTGGGTCGGCAACGCGATGAAGAAGCTGACCGCGAGCGCGATGTGGTCGCCGCGGCGGGTGTAGGCGAGGGTGATGAACTCGCGCAGCGCGAAGAACGACAACGCCGCGAACAGCGCGATCACGCCCGCCTTGCCGCAGGCGAACGATGCGCCGAGCAGGCCGACCATCCACCACCACGCGAAGATGCGGCTGTTGAGGTTGTCGATCACCGCATGCGGTTTTCCCCTCGCGACGCGAATCGAGAGGATCGAGCCGATCGTGGTCGCCAGCGCCAGTACCAGCAGTGCGCCGGCGAACAACTGCAGCACCGGGTCCTGCATCCATGCCTTCATGCCTGCCCTCCATCGGCGGGGCGCAGGGCCAGCATCGCGGCGCGGGCGCGATCGAGGAAATCCTGCTTGGCCTCGCCTTCGATGCGCTCCAGCGGTGCACCATACCTGACGGTGCAGATCAGCGGCACCGGCAGCAATTCGCCCTTCGGCATGACCCGGTTGAGATTGTTGATCCACACCGGGATCAGCGTCGCGCGCGGGTGGCCGCAAGCGAGGTGGAACAGTCCGCTCTTGAGCGGCAACAGGATCTCGTCGGTGGTGTTGCGCGTGCCTTCCGGGAACATAATCAGCGAATCGCCGTGGGCGAGTGCATCGAGCATTTGCTGCACCGGATCGGGCGCGCCTTCGCGGCGGGTGCGGTCGATCAGCACCGCGCGAAACACGCGGCCAGCGATGAAGCGGCGCAGCGCGCCCCGGTTCCAGTAGTCGGCGCCGGCGATCGGGCGCACCAGCCGCCGCAGGGTCGACGGCAGGGTCGCCCAGATCAGCACGAAATCGCCATGGCTGGCGTGGTTGCTGAAGTAGATGCGCTGCTCGGCCGACGGCCGGCAGCCGATCCAGAACGCCTGCACGCCGGTGAGCAGGCGCGCGAAACTCAGGATCATCCAGGCCACGAGGCGTTCGATCATGTCCGCGATCCTCGCCTCAACGGTGCAATTCCGCCAGCAGCAACGGCAACGCCAGTGCCAGCTGAAGGAGGATGACCGCGACATGCATGCGCCACAGCCGGGCCGCGCCGGAGACGCGGGCCTCGAGCCCGCGTTCGCCGCGGACCTGGCGGCCAAGGCCGAGTGGGCGCAGCGAACGATCGAAGTCCGCCAGGGTTTCGATGTGTCCTTGTGCCAGCGCGTCGAACACGCGTGCGTCGAAGACGAGGCGCAGCGCCAGGTAGCGTTCGGCGAGCACGAGCAGCCATACGAGCGCCGCGACCGTCCACAATGCGCCGCCATGGGCCAGATGAAGGGCCGCCAGCACGGCGCTGGCCAGCGCGGGGAAGGCGAGCATGCGCGAGGCCTCCAGCCAGCTGGCCGTGGTCGCGCACAGGGCGCGTTGTCCGCCGTCGAGCGTGCTCATCTGCCGAGTGCCTCCTGCTGCAGGGCGACCAGGGTGTGGCGATGGTCTTCGTTGAGGACGATGTTCGGGCGCGCACGCCGGACCAGTTCGAGCGCATCGTCGATGGTGCGCGCACGGCCGCTTTGCAGCAACCATGCCGCGACCGCGGCGGCGCTGCGCGAAAGGCCGAGTGCGCAGTGCACCAGCACGCGCCCGCCGGCGGCGCGATGCCGCTCGATCGCCGCGGCGGCGTCGCGCAGCTCGGTCAGCGATGGCCGCACCAGGTCGAGCATCGCGACCGTGGTCGCCTGCACGTCGGCAGCGGCCGGCAGCTCCGCAGCGAGATCGACGACCCGGTCGATGCCGAGCGCAGCGAGCTCGGAGCCTCGCGGGTGGCGTCCGATCCAGACGCCGTCGGCGACCTCGCCGGCTTCCGGCAGTCCGCGCGTCCACAGCCGCGCGTTGAGCCACGCGCCGAGCAGATACGGCGCATACAGCCAGCGCGCCGCGAGGCTCATGCGGCCGCGTGCGGATTTCTGGAATCCGTGCGTGCCGAGCCAGGCGTAGTTCGCGGCGACGAACAGCAGGGAGACCGCGCCCCAGGCCAGCCACAAGGCGGCACCGCCGAGACCAAGGGCCAGGAGGAACACGACGGTCGCGGCCAGCGCGTAGCGCAGCGCGAGCAGGCGGCGGCGCGGATCGGCGGTGAGCTGCGCCGCGGCGATCGGCGTCGCGCCACGCAGCGGCCACAGCCAGACGCAGCACCAGCCGAGCAGGGCGCCGGTCGGGATGTCGATGAAATGATGCTGGTAGGTGGTCAGCACCGACACGCCGATCAACAGCGACCACGCATGCAGCACCGGCAACCACGCCTTGGGCAGGATGCGGCGGTACAGGTCCCACAGGATGACCAGCAGCGCGATGTGCAGCGACGGCGCCTGGTTGTAGGGCTGGTCGAAGCGGGTCAACGCGGCGAACATCATGCCCGGCAATCCATTCGTTTCCGGGCGCTCGAAGGTGATCGTCAGCGGAAACAGCAGGAAGCAGGCCACCGCGATCACCTGTGCGGTCAGCAGGCGCCGCGCATGGCGGCCGAGTTCGCCGCGGTCGCGGCACAGGAACAAGGACGCCGCGTAGAACGCGTTGATCGTCCAGTACGGGACGATCGTCCACGCCAGGAACGGGGTGGACCGTTCCCAGTCGAACACGATCGCGCCGACGTCGTCGCGCCGCGCCGCGAGCCAGTTCGCGACGCCGTAACTCAGGTAGAAGAACGGACCGAGGAAGGCGAGCCACGCGAGCGCGGCTCGCCACGGGCGTGGATGGTTCATCGCGCCGCCCGCACCGCCAGCGACACCGTGAAGATGCCCCATTCGTCGATGCACTGCCCGATCTTGCGGAAACCGGCGGCCTCGACCAGCTGATCCATCTCGGCCTGGGTGCGGCGGCGCATCACCCAGGCCTGGCCCTGGCGATGGCTGGTCAGCGCACGCGCGATCAGTTCGAGCTGCGGATGCCAGGGTTGCCCGGTGTAGACCAGGCAACCGCCCTCGGGCATCGCATCGGCAATGCCGGCCAGGGAGCGCGACACCATGCCGTTGTCGCCGAACAGTTCATACAGGCCGGAGACGACGACCACGGTCGGCTGCGGCTTGACCCGGGCGAGGTCCTCGCGGTCGAACGCGTCCGCCTGGTCGAAACGCGCGATCGCGCCGAGGCCGCGGCGATCGATCAGCGCGCGACCGTCGCGCACGTTGATCTCGCTGTAGTCGCGCAACAGGATCGAATCCGGTCGCGTTTCGCTCGCCAGCACGGCGTCGAGCACGTAGCGGCCATGGCCGGCGGCGATGTCCATCAGCCGCACCGGCAAGCGGCGAGCACGTACCTGGGCCATCGCTTCCCGCAGCAGTGCTTCGACATGCCGCTTGCGCTGGCGGATGCCGCGCCAGCCGATCGATTCGAGGTAGATGCGATCGACCAGGGTGCCGAGCAGCGGCAAGCCGCGGGCCTCGTTGCGATAGACGTAGTCGAGCGTGCTGCCGGAGTCGAAGCCGGTCCGGTGGCCGAGGGCAATGCCGCGCGACAGCAGTCCGCCGAGCTTCAGCGATGCCCGCGTGAACGCCCAATACAAGCCGCGCGGCGTGTACCAGGGCAGCGGCTTCGCCAGCACCGCCGATTCCTCGGCGGTGAAGCCCTGCCGATCGGCATTGCGCAAGTCGACGGCTGGCGCCGGATCGTCGAACAGGCCGGCGATGAAGCGTCGTGCCGCCGCCACCGCCGGCGCACGGTCGCGTTCGCCGAGCGTGTCGTGGAAGAAGCCGTCGAACACGATCTTCTCCTTGCGGCTGCTGCCGAGGCGCGCGTAGAAGTCGTGCTGCGGCCGATGCTGCACGACCCAGTCGCTGCCCGAGATCAGCAGTTGCACCGGCGTCGTGATCGCGGCGGCGTCGGCAACCACGCGTTCCGCGGCGGCGTACAGTCCGAGCAGCACATCGACCGAGATCGGGCGCGTGATCAGCGGATCGGATTCGTAGCTCGCGATCCGCGCCGGATCGTGGGTCAGGAACTTCGCCTTGACGTAGCTGGTCACGAAGAAATTGCCGCGCAGTCGCCGCATCAGGGCGAGTCCGCTGCGCGCGAACGGCACGTAGAGTTTCACCTTGAACGCGGGCGAGGCCAGCACCAGTCCGCGCAGCTTCGGGGCGAAGTCATGGGCCCAGGTTGCGGCAATCACCGCGCCCACGCTCTGGGCGACCACGACGATGTCGCTGCGCTCGATGCCATGCGCCGTGGCGAGGTGGCGTACGAAATGTTCGAGGTCGCCGACCAGGGTGCCGATGCTCTTGCCGTCGCCGCGTTCTCCCGGCGAATGGCCGTGGCCGCGCGCGTCGTAAGCGAACACCGCCATGTCGGGGAGGTCGATCTCCTCGACCAGATGCGCCATGCGGCCGGAATGTTCGTGGCCGCGATGCATCAGCACGATCGCGCCGCGCGGCGTGGAGGTCGTCGGCCAATGGCGATAGTGAAGGCGGGTGCCGTCGTGGCTGCTGAACTCGCGGATTTCCTGGGGTCTGGACATGCCTGAGGCTACTCGTCGTGAATGCGCCCCTGTTGTAACGATGAATCCAGGGCATTGCGGACACGGCGTACGATCGTCCACGCGATTGCGGCGGCGAGTAGCGGAAACAGCCACTCGCCTGCCGCAGGCAGGGCGCCGCCGGCGCCGATCCACAATGCGAGCGCGCCGAACACCGCCGCGCGATCGCTCTTGCCCATCGGGCCGTCGTAACGGCGCTGGGCACCGATCGTGGGCCCGAGTGCCCCGGCGAATTCGCTGATCGTCGCGAGCACGATGACGAGCCCGACCCAGGCCGGCGGGAAAGGCGCGACCAGCGCGAACGGGGCGTACAGTGCGGCATCGGAGACGACGTCGCCGAGTTCGTTGAGCATCGCCCCGAGCCGCGACTTCTGCCCGAACTCGCGCGCCAGCATGCCGTCGATCGCGTTCAGCGCCATGCGCAGGAACATCCACAACGGCAGCAGCAGGAATAGCCGGCGGTCACCGGCACCTTGCCACCACAACAGGGCGCCGAGCGCGACCGAGACCAGAGCGGCGGCCGTGGTGACCTGGTTCGCGGTGACGCCCAAGCCGAACAGCCGGCGTACGAGCGGCCGCAGCAGGTTCTGGAACGCCGGCTTGAGTGCGTAGATCGACATTGCTCGGGACCTCGGGTGTGGGCGCCGCGCCAGCGTGGCCGATTTGCCTGCGCCTGGGCTAGCCGCTTGTGCCTCGCAACATGTGTGGGTATAGTTCGCAGCCCTTGCGGGCGCATAGCTCAGCGGTAGAGCACTACCTTGACATGGTAGGGGTCACAGGTTCGATCCCTGTTGCGCCCACCAACTCGCGGCAGCGAGTTTTCCGCAACGACGGCAATCCCAGAGAGACGTAGTTCGAACGAACACGATCACCATGACGCGAACCGGAACCTTCATCTAGCGCAATCCGCAGAATGGCTCCGTCATGCAAAGGGCGCGTTCTGCGCCCTTTTTGTTGTCCCGAGGAACTCCCCATGATCACGATCACGCTGCCCGACGGCGCGAAACGCGAATACGCCGCGAACACGACGATCGCCGAAGTCGCCGCCAGCATCGGCGCCGGCCTGGCCAAGGCCGCGCTGGCCGGCAAGGTCGACGGCAAGCTCGTCGACCTGAGTTTCCCGCTCGCCGCCGATGCCGCGCTCGAAATCGTCACCGACAAGCATCCGGATGCGCTCGACGTCCTGCGCCATTCCACCGCGCACCTGCTCGCCCAGGCCACGCAACGCCTGTTCCCGGACACCCAGGTGACGATCGGCCCGGTGGTCGAGAACGGCTTCTATTACGACTTCGCGCGCAAGACCCCGTTCACGCCCGACGACCTGGCCCGGATCGAGGCCGAGATGGCGAAGATCGTCGCCGAAGGCCTGCCGGTCGTGCGCTCCGTGATGAGCCGCGACGAGGCGGTCGCGTTCTTCAAGGGCAAGAACGAGCACTACAAGGCCGAAATCATCGAGAGCATCCCGGCCAACGAGGACTTGTCCCTGTATGCCCAGGGCGAGTTCATCGACCTGTGCCGCGGCCCGCACGTGCCGAACACGGCCAAGCTGCGTGCGTTCAAGCTGATGAAGGTCGCGGGCGCCTACTGGCGCGGCGACTCCAGGAACGAGATGCTCCAGCGCATTTACGGTACCGCTTTTGCCGACAAGAAAGAACTGGAAGCCTACCTGAACCGGCTGGAAGAGGCCAAGCGCCGCGACCACCGCAAGCTGGGCAAGGAACTCGACCTGTTTTCCTTCTCGGACGAAGTT
>CALMWD010000436.1 GCA_937873105.1 uncultured Rhodanobacteraceae bacterium | reverse complement strand
GGTGCCGGTGCTGCGCGAGGCCATCGCGCACAGCGAATCGGTGCGCGACTATGTCTCGCGCGAACTGTTCGAGGACATCCTCGAGTCCGAGGAAGAGCACATCGACTGGATCGAAACCCAGCTCGAGCTGATCGGCAAGGTCGGGATCGAGAACTACCTGCAGTCGAAGATGTAAGCGCTCCGGCGGCGCGGAATGCGCTACGGATCTGTAATGTTTTTGTATTGCGAATCACTCTCATTTCACCTAGCATGACGCCATCGTTCGCATCTTCTCCCCCGGGAGGCCTCGATGTACGTCTGTATCTGCAATGCCGTGACCGACAGCGAGATCGCGGATGCCGTGTACAACGGCGCCGCGACCATGGCGCATCTCGAAGACACGCTGCTGGTCGGTACCTGCTGCGGCAAATGCCGCGACAAGGCCAGTGAATGCCTGGAACGTTACAGCCCCGCGCGGCCCCGCCTGACTCTTGCGATGAGCGCCTGAACGGCGACCTGCCGTTCGGCGCCGCGTTGCGCTCGTCCATCGCCGCCCGCCTCGAGACTTTCACCTCGCACATCCTCAGCCCCGAGGAACTGCGGCGCGCCGCCGTGGTGATCGCCATCGTCGCCGGCGCGCACGGAGAGGCCGCCTGCCTGTTGACCCGGCGCCCCGAGACGATCAAGCGCCACGCGGGCCAGTTCGCATTGCCGGGCGGGCGCGTCGATCCCGGCGAGAGCGAGGCCGACGCGGCGTTGCGCGAACTGCACGAGGAAATCGGCATCAGCGCCGCGCGCTCGGACATCCTGGGCACGCTCGATGACTACGCCACGCAGTCGGGCTTCCGCATGCGGCCCTTCGTGCTGTGGATCGAGGACGAGACCGGCCTGGCGCCGGATCCGCGCGAGGTCGCCCGGATCTATCGCATCCCGCTGGCCGAGCTCGCGTCGCCCGCGCTCCCGACCCTGCACCCGGTACCGCACAGCGAGCAGCCCGCCATCAGCCTGCGCCTGCCGACGATCGGCGACGAACTGCACGCCCCGACCGGCGCCATCCTCTACCAGTTCCGCGAGGTCGCCTTCGCCGGGCGCCACACCCGCGTCGGCCACTTCGCCCAGCCGCGCTTCAGCTGGCAATAACATCGGGCGCAGCCCGGCAGGAGGAATCGAGCCATGTCGTTGAAACGCAGCAACTGGCCCGAGGGCCAGCTCGTCACGCTCGAGCACGTCTCCACGGTGCTGCGGGACAACCCGCTCGGCGACCCCCACGTGCGCAAGCTGCACGCCTGGCTGCCCCCGCAATACCACGCCTCCGGCCCGCGCCGGCGCTTCCCCGTGCTGTTCGATCTCGCGGGGTTCATGGGCTCGGGGCCGGCACACCTCGCCTGGCGCGGTTTCGAGGAGAACGTGCCCGAGCGGCTGGCGCGCCTGGTGCACCAGAAGCGCATGAAGCCGGCGATCGTGGTGTTTCCCGACTGTTTCACCGCGCTCGGCGGCAACCAGTACATCAACTCGAGCGCGATCGGGCGCTACGCCGACTACCTCACGCGCGAACTGATCCCCGCCATCGACCAGGAATTCCGCACCCGCGCCAGCCGCGATTCGCGCGGCTGTTTCGGCAAGTCCTCGGGCGGCTACGGCGCGATCGTGCACGCGATGAAATACGCCGGGCACTGGGGCGCGGTGGCGAACCACTCGGGCGATGCCTACTTCGACTTCCTCTACCGCGCCGACTGGCCGAACACGCTGGACGAACTGGCGAAATACCGCCGCCCGGCGCGCACGGCAGGGAGGTACGACACCGAAAAGGCCAGCGCTGCGCTGAAGCCCGGTGTCGACGATGGCCGCGTGCGCCGCTTTCTGGAGCACATCTGGAAAACCGACCGGCCCGGGCACGCGCAGACCATGTGCCTGATGAATCTCGCGATGGCCGCGAGCTACGACCCGGACCCGCGCGCGCCCAACGGCTTTCGCCTGCCCTTTCACCTCGAGACCGGCGAGTTGATCGAGGCGCGCTGGCAGCGCTGGCTGGCGCACGACCCGATCCACATGGTCGCCGCGCACCGCGCGAACCTGGCGTCGATGCGCGGCATCTTCATCGACTGCGGCTGGCGCGACCAGTTCCACATCCACTACGGCTGCCGCCAGCTGTCGCGCGAGCTGGCGCGCCACGGCATCGTGCACACCTACGAGGAATTCGACGGCACCCACTCCGGCATCGATTACCGCCTGGAGCGCAGCCTGCCCTTCCTCACGCGAGCGCTGGCCCCGGGATGAACATGGACAGCGAATCCCTGCGCAAGCTGGTGACGCTGCCGATGCCCTTCGGCAAGTACCAGGGCCGGCTGATCGCCGACCTGCCCGGCAACTACCTCGCCTGGTTCGCGCGCCAGGGCTTCCCGCCGGGCGAGATCGGCCGGCTGCTGGCGCTCATGCACGAGATCGACCACAACGGGCTGAAGGAACTGCTTGCGCCGTTGCGCAACAGTCCGCGGCAAGGGCAACGCGCCACGCCGCGCTGAAGCGCGCCCCCGCGGATTTCCCGCAACACGCGCGTCGTGCGCCGGCGGCGACTCGTCGCATCGGCCCGCGCATCCTTGCGTATACTCTCGCCCCGAACGGACCCGGACCACCCCTGCCAATGCACGACCACGACATGAACGGCTGGCGCCACAGCCACGATTTCGGTGGCCACAGCGGCCACGCCGAGACCAGCCCGCGGCGCGTG
>CALMWD010000435.1 GCA_937873105.1 uncultured Rhodanobacteraceae bacterium | reverse complement strand
CGAGCAGGCGCGCCAGCAGTGCGTTCAGATAGAGCGCGCTCTGCAGGTGCACGCCGGTCAGCAGCCGCGGCAGCCCGACGGGCTCGGCCGCGGTCAGCTGGCCCAGCTCGCCGCGCAGCAACAGGCCGCATTCGATCGGCTGTCCGGCGCGCAGGCTGCCGCGCGGCATTCGCGGCTTCGCGGCGCGCAGGCCGCGCGCGCCGACGGCGACACGACCCAGGTCGCGGGTGAACAGTTCGAGCAAGGCGCTGGTTTCGCGATAGGCCCGCTCGTGCAGCACGAAGGCGGGCTGGCGCTCGATGCGCTCGGCCACGGCTAGGCCTGGTCGATGCCCATGCGCTTGAGTGCGCGTTCGTCGTCGGACCAGTTCTCGCGCACGCGCACCCAGGTCTCCAGGTGCACGCGCGCGTCCAGCAGCTTCTCCAGCGCCTTGCGCGCGCGGGTGCCGATCGCCTTCAGCTGGGCGCCGCCGGCACCGATCACGATGGCCTTCTGCGCCTCGCGCTCGACCCAGATCACGGCGCCGATCTTGACCAGATCGCCTTCCTGCTCCCAGCGTTCGATCTCGACGCTGGTCGCATACGGCAATTCGTCGTGCAATTGCAGGATCAGCTGCTCGCGCACGCGCTCGGCCGCAAGGAAGCGTTCGCTGCGGTCGGTGATGTCCTCGGCGTCGAACTGGGCGTCGCCCTCGGGCGCGAGGCCGGTCAGCACCTTGACCAGCTGTTCGGTCCCCGAATTCTTCAGGGCCGAGATCGGCACGATCGCGGCAGGCGCATGGGCCTGCTGCAGTTCCGCGATCATCGGCAGCAACTTCGACTTGTCCGCGATCTTGTCGGCCTTGTTCAGCGCGATCACCACCGGCACCTTGCGCCCCCTGAGGCGCTCCGCGACCAGCTCGTCTTCCTCGGTACGACGCGTGGCGTCGAGCAGCCACAGGACGATGTCCGCTTCTTCCAGCGCCGAGAACGCCGTGCGGTTGAGCATCTTGTTCAAGGCCCTCGCCTGCGACCGGTGAATGCCCGGCGTGTCGAGGAAGGCGAACTGCGCATCGTCGCGCGTCAGCACGCCGAGCACGCGGTGGCGCGTGGTCTGCGGCTTGGGCGCGACGATGCTGAGCGAGAATCCGATCAGGGCATTGAGCAGCGTGGACTTGCCGACATTGGGACGGCCGACCACGGCGACGGTGGCGAAACGATGCGGGGTCATGCGGGATTCGCCTTGCGCTCCTCGGCTTGCAACTGGGTGATCATGGCATCGGCGGCACGCGCCTCCGCCAGCTTGCGGCTGCCGCCGCGCGCCTCGGTCTGCAGCCCGCGCGCCGCGACCCGGCAATGCACCAGGAATTCGCGCGCGTGCTCGGGGCCGCTGGCATCGACCAGCACGTATTCGGGCAGGGACAAGGCCCTGGCTTGCAGCCATTCCTGCAGCCGCGTCTTCGCGTCCTTGCCGAAATCGTCGCTGCGCAGGCCGCCGAGCACCGGCTCGAACCAGCCGCGCACCTCGCCGCGGCAGGCCTCCCAGCCCGATTCGAAATATCGCGCGGCAGCCAGGGCCTCGAGCGCATCGGCGAGGATGGAATCGCGGCGGTGGCCGCCCGATTTCTGCTCGCCGGGCCCGAGCTGCAGGCGCTCGCCGAGCCGGAGCGCGCGCGCGACTTCCGCCAGGCCGCGCTCGCACACCAGGTGCGCGCGCATGCGCGTCAATGCGCCCTCGTCCAGCTTCGGGAAGCGCTCGTACAACAGTTCTGCAACCACCAGGCCGACGACGGCGTCGCCCAGGAACTCCAGACGCTCGTTGTTCGCACCGCGCGCGCTGCGATGCGTCAGCGCCTGATCGCTGAGCGACACGCCCACGGATCAGTTCTGGTCGCTGACGCTGGTACCGATCTGCACCGTGCGTTCGAACTTCGCGACGTAGTCGATGTTGTAGACCATCGGCTCGCTGCGCTCTTACTTGACGGACAGGGTATAGCCGGTGCCGGAGAGCTTGATCTGGAAACTGCGCTTGTTGACGA
>CALMWD010000434.1 GCA_937873105.1 uncultured Rhodanobacteraceae bacterium | reverse complement strand
GAGGGCGGGAACGGCGGCCGTCGTGGAGCTCGTGCGTGGTGCCGACGGTACGGTCCGTTCTGCGCGTGTGCGCCTGTTCGACTCGATCGCGGACGCCCAGGCGGCGCTGTCGCGACCGCGATGAAGGCGGCCCGGCCTCGGGCTCAGGGAGACAGTCGGTAGAAGGCGTGGTCGCCGATCAGGGCGACCCGCTCTCCGTGCGCCGCCCAGGACGGCGTAACCCGCTGGTAGGCGTAGAAATGATCGGCGGCCGGCACCACGGCATATCGTTCGCCGCCTTGGGCCCAGCGCGACATCGCCGATCCGGCGATCTGCCAGGCACGATTCCAGGCGCCGGGATTGCGCAGCCGATACCGCGGCGACACGATGGTCAACGCGAATTGCTTGGGCTCGGTCAGCACGGTGCAGAGATCGTCTGCGCGCTTGCGGGCGCTGCGGCGACGCAGCGCGACTTCGGCGATGGCGACCTGTCCGAGGATCGGCTGGTCGCGTGCTTCGAGGTAGAGTGTCGCGGCGAGGCAGGTCTGGTCCGCGATCGGCTGCGGCAACCAGCCCGCGATCATCAGCAGGGTGGCGAGTTTCATGCGTCAACGAATTGCGGAGACAACAGCCCGCCATGGTTTCATCCCCAAGCTGAACAGGATGTTCCGGGACGGGCCGCGTTCCACGCTAACCCCGCGGGTTGGAGTCGGCGCTCTATCGCTCAACGTCTTGTTCATTTCGGCGATCTTCGCGCTGACGGGATGTGCGCATCGGTCGCCGCCCCATCGCGACGACCACCGTCTTGAGATCGAACGCGAGACGCGCGAATGGGACTGGCCCCGGAACCTGTCCTGCCTCGTCGTCGAGCATCGCTTCGGCGACCTTCATCTTCGCGCCGGTGCGGCGGGCCGGTTGGCGGCGCATGCGGTGATCCAGCGCATCGATGCCGGTTTGCCGCGGGCGCGAATCGACCTGCGCGAAACGGATGGATGCGTTCGCGTCTCGGTCGAGATCGCGGGCAGGTCGAGCGACGCCAGGCGGGCGTGGGACACGCGTCGCGCGCGCGTGGATCTTGCGCTGGCCCTGCCGCCCGGCATCGGCGTATCCGCGACGGTGGCCTCCGGTTCGATCGACGCCAAGGCGCTCGACAACGACATTTCGGCGCGCAGTCTCGACGGCGGCATCACCCTGTCCGGCACCGGCGACTATGCGGTCGCGACCCGGGATGGCCGCATCCTGCTCACCGCGCGCGGCCGCCGCGACGACCTGCGTTGGCAGGCGCGCACGGACACCGGCAGCATCCGTGTCTTCCTGCGCGACGACGCGCCGACCCTGGAAGCGCGGACCTGCGGCCGGATTCTCGACGGCTTCGCCGGCGGTTCCGCACGCGACCGCGAAGCGGGCTGCGAAGTATTGCGCCGCGGCTCCGCGGGTGCCGCAGCCGTCGAGCTGCACAGCCGACGCGGCGACATCGAGCTGGTTCGCCTGGAGTCCTGAACGCCGCGGTTCGCTAGACTGGCGCGAATTCCCGAAGTCGCTGCGGGGCGACGAATGCGCACGAGCTTGTTCAACCCGAGGTGGCTGCTGCTGGCGATGCTGTCCAGCGCGGCGGCCTGGGCCGGAACGCATCACCAGCCGTTGAAAACCGGGCGCGACGACGGCGTCGAAGTGCGCCGCGGCGCCGCATGGGTCGGCGAACCGGTGATGCCCGAGTTCGCCGTGGCGGCATTGGCCGACGCGAGCCCGGTCGCGTCCTGGCGCCCGGGCGATCCGATTCGCGAGATTCCCCGACAGTTCTTCGGCGAGGCGGGTGCTTCCGCTCCGGTGCCGGCCAATCCCGCGTCGCCGGTCGATCCGCTCGCGGCACTGCAATACGGCCATCGCGCCGCGCGGGCGCCCGACGGTTTCGCGACCCCGTTGTTCAACGTGGCGGGGCAGGCTTACAGCGGCGTGATGCCGCCGGATCCGGCCGGCGACGTCGGCACCACCCACTACCTCCAGGCGATCAACGGGAACAGCGGGGCCTTGTACCGGATCTACGACAAGTCGGGGGTTGCCGTGACCGGCACGTTCAGCCTGGAGAGCCTCGGCATGGGCGGCGCCTGCGCAAACGGCGCCGGCGACCCGATCGTGTTGTTCGACGAACTGGCCGGCCGCTGGCTGCTGACCGAATTCTCGTCGACCGCAGGGCGCAGCGTGTGCATCTACCTGAGCCAGTTCGCGGATCCGACGATCGCCCAGACCTGGACGCGCTACGTGGTGCAGACGCCGGCCTTTCCGGACTACCCGAAGTACGGTGTCTGGCCCGACGCCTACTATCTCGGCACCAACGAGTCGTCGGCGGGCGCCGAGATCTATGCCCTGGATCGGGTCGCCATGCTGGCCGGATCGCCGATCGCGGCACAGCGCTTCGTCGCACCGGCCTTGCCCGGGTTCGGTTTCCAGGTACTGCAGCCGATCGACCTCGACGGCGCCGCGGCGCCGCCGACCGGGTCGCCGGGGATGTTCGTTCGGCACCGCGACGACGAGGCGCACGACCCGGGAGCGAATCATCCGAACGCGGATCGCCTGGAGCTGTTCGAACTCGCCGTGGATTGGAGCGCCCCGGCCAACTCGACCCTGACCGGTCCGATTCCGATCGCCGTCGCCGAGTTCAGTTCGGACATCAATGGCCTGAGTTCATTCAACGGATTCGCGCAGCCGTCCGGGCAGAAGCTCGATCCGCTGCGGGAACAGGTCATGTTCCGGTCGGGCTATCGCGCATTCGGGGCGTTCGAACAGATCGTCGGCAATTTCACGACCGACATCGACGGCGCCGACACCGGCGGCGTGCGCTGGTTCGAGTTGCGACGCAGCGGCGGCCCGGCCCAGCCGTGGCAGCTCTACCAGGAAGGGACGGTGGCGCTCGGCGATCACGTGGATCGATGGATGGGCGCGGTCGCCAGCGACCAGGACGGCAACCTCGGTCTGGCCTACAGCGCCGTGCGCGATACCACGCATCCGCCGCCCGACGCCGCCGACGTGCCCGCAGGCCTGCGCTTCAGCGGACGCCTGGACGGGGACGCGGTGGATGCGATGACCCTCGGCGAATCGGTCCTGGTTGCCGGAACCGGATCGCAGTCGGGCAATCGCTGGGGCGACTACCAGGCCATGAGCGTCGATCCGGCCGACGGCTGCACGTTCTGGTTCACCGGCGCCCATGTCGACGCCGGCCAATGGGCCACGCGCATCGCCGGCCTGCGCCACGACCGCTGCGGGACGCCGCAGTTCATGCTCAATGCGGCCGACCTGCGCTTCGGCATCTGCACTTCGACCTTGCCGCGCCAGCTCGCGTGGGACGTGGATGTGCTCGCGCGCAACGGCTTTGGTGGCCCGGTCGCGTTGCAGTTCGGCGGGTTGCCATCGGGCGTGAGTGGCCTGCTGGCACCGACGTCGGTTGCGGCGCCCGGGACCAGCAGCGCGACGCTGGACTTGACGGCCGGCGTGCCGACGGGACGTCACGTCGTCCCGATCGTGGGCACGGCGGGCGCGTTGACCAAGACCTTCGCGGTCCGTCTGGACATCGTCGCGGGCGCGGTCGAATTGCTGGCGCCCGCCGATGCCGCGACCGGGGTCGATGCCGTGCCGACCTTCGTCTGGGCCGGCGATGGCGATACCACCCAGTACCGGCTGGAGGTGGCGAACGATGCCGCGTTCCTCGACATCGTCTACGCGGCGACCGTGAGCGGAACCCGCCACGTTCCCGCCAATCCGCTTGCCTACGATCGCCAGTACTACTGGCGGGTTCGTCGTCTGGACGGCAGCTGCGCGGCTGCGCTCTCGGCATCGCGCATGTTCGTCACCCGCGCCGATCCGGCGCAGTGTCCGGGCGGCAGCGCGGCCGTGATCGTCTTCAGCGATCCCGTCGAACCGGCCCTGCCCGGATGGGTCGTGTCGGAACTGCCGAGCCAGGGCGCGCCGGGATGGAGCGAGAGCGGCTTGCGTCCGCACAGTCCGACTCGGGCCTGGTTCGGCAGCGACAGCGCCGTCAGCACCGAGCAACGCCTGGACTCGCCGTCCATCGACATTCCCGTCGGCAGCACCAGCACCATCCTCCGCTTCTCGCACGCCTACGATCTCGAGGACAGCAGCGCGACCGAATGCTGGGACGGCGCGACGCTCGATGTTTCCGCCAACGCTGGCGGCAGCTACGCGCCCGTGCCCGGCGCGAGCATCGTGGTCGGCAACGACATGCGCACGATCACCGCCGCGGCGACCGGACATCCGCTCGGTCCCGGTCGTTCGGTCTGGTGCGGCAGCGCACCGCCCCATCGACCGGTGGTCGCGCTGCTGGGGAACCTGTGCGGGCAGACGCTGCGCCTGCGGTTCCGACTCGGCACCGATGGCATGATGGCGACCGAA
>CALMWD010000433.1 GCA_937873105.1 uncultured Rhodanobacteraceae bacterium | reverse complement strand
CGCCGGCCAGCACCGCGGCCGGCTTGGCGGCCTCGGCGCTGGAGGTGCCGAGCGGGTTGGCCGTCACCTCGATCTCGTCCATGCGCTTCTCGTGGCCGCGCGCCTGGTGTGGCGTCGATTCTTCGGCGGCTGCGAGCATCGGCAGCAGGGCCAGGGTGACGGCGAGGCTGAGCGGGCGGGTGCGCGGTGCAGGCATGGAAGACTCCGGGGTGGCTTGGAAATCAGACGTTATAAAGTTACACTCCATTCCGTCAAGTCCTGTGGGACACTTCCGCCGATGTCCGTCGACACCGTTTCCAGCTCCGATCCTTCCCGCGCGCAGCGTTGGCATCGCCGACTCGATTGGCTGAGCGCCTGGGCGGCCTTCGTCTGTGCATTGCACTGCGCGGCCCTGCCCGTGGTCTTCGCGCTGGCACCGCTGGCCGGTGCGCACTGGCTGGCGTCTCACCGGTTCGACCAGTGGGCGGTCGTCGTCGCCCTGGTCTTCGGCGCCGCGGTCATCGGCGCGGCCTATTGCACCCACCAGTGGCGCAAGGTGCTGGCGCTGTTCGTCGCCTCGGCCGTGCTGATGCTGGCAGGCGCCTTCCTGCTCCATGACCCGGCCTGGTTGCATGCGCTGCTGCTGGCCTCGGGCGGTTTGCTGCTGGCCGCGACCCACGTCGTGAATCGGCGCAGCGCCATGCGCCACGGCTGTACCCGCAACCTCTGGACCCGCCTCGTCGGCCTCGACTGAGCCCCCGTTCATTTGTTGCGGATTCGCTGCTAGCCTTCGCGGCCAATCTCAGTTCAGGAGCACGACAACATGGGCAAGGGCGACCGCAAGACCAAAAAGGGCAAGATCTTCGTGAAGAGTTACGGCAACGTGCGTCCGCATTCGGAAGCCGCGAAGAAGGCTGCCCCGGCTGCGAAGAAGGCCGCGACCCCGGCCGCCAAGCCGGCCGCGAAGAAGGCTGCGCCGGCCAAGAAGAAGGCCGCGTCGGCGAGCTGATCGCCGCCCGACGCCGGTCCGCGAAAACCCCCGCCTGGTCGGGGGTTTTCCGTTTCTGGCGCTAGTGCAGGCGCAGTCCGTTCGCGAACAGCGCCGTCGGGCCCGGGCCGCCGATCCAGTAGGAGAGTTCGGCCGGTGCGCCGACCTCCCAGACCGCGAGGTCGGCGTCGTAACCCGCGGCCAGGCGACCCTTGCGCGCCGCGAGCCCCAGGGCTCTGGCCGCATGGAGGGTCGTGCCGCGGATCGCTTCCTCGGGCGTCAGCCGGAACAGGGTGCAGGCCTGGTTCATCGCCAGGCGCAGCGAGAGGATCGGCGAGGTGCCGGGATTGAGGTCGCTCGCGACGGCCATCGCCACGCCCTGGCGCCGGAAAGCCTCGACCGGCGGCAGGGTCGTCTCGCGCAGGCAGTAGTAAGCCGCCGGCAGCAGCATCGCCACCGTGCCGGCCTTGGCCATGCGCGCGACCGCCTCGTCGTTGGTGTATTCGAGATGGTCGGCCGACAGTGCGCCGAACTCCGCCGCGAGGGCGGCGCCGCCGAGGTCGCTGAGCTGGTCGGCATGCAGTTTGACCGGCAGGCCGAGCGCGCCGGCGGCCTCGAACAGCCTGCGGGTTTCCGCAGGGGTGAAGGCAATGCCCTCGCAGAAGGCGTCGACGGCATCGACGAGTCCTTCGCCGTGCAGGCGCGGCAGCCACTCCTGACAGACGGCATCGACGAACTCCTTGCGGCGGTCGACGAACTCCGGCGCCAACGCATGCAGCGCCAGGTAGGTCGTGCGGACGGTGATGCCGAGCGCCTGTCCGATGCGCCGGGCGACGCGCAGTTGCCGGCGCTCGGATTCGACATCGAGGCCGTAGCCCGACTTGATCTCCACCGTCGTCACGCCGTCGCGCAACAAGGCGCGGGCGCGCGGCAGCGACATTGCAAACAACTCGTCCTCGCTGGCCGCGCGCGTGGCGCGCACGGTGCTCAGGATGCCGCCGCCGGCCTGCGCGATCTCGGCATAGGTGGCGCCATTCAGGCGCATGTCGAATTCGTGGGCGCGATGGCCGGCGAACACGAGGTGGGTGTGCGCGTCGACCAGGCCGGGCGTGACCAGGGCGCCGCCGAGCAGTTCGACGCGCTCGGCCATGGTGTCCGGCGCGAGCGGCAGGTCGGCGCGGCGGCCGGCATAGACGATGCGGTTGCCGACGATGCCGATCGCGGCGTCTTCGATCAGGCCGTAACCGCGTTCGTCGGCCAGCGTCATCGCGCGCGCATCGAGCAGCAGCCAGTCCCAGCGCGTCTTTCCGTTCTTCATCGTGGGTGTTCGCGATCGGGCGGGCCAGTGTAGCCGCTACGATGCGCGCCTCGAACCGAACGATGCACGCCGATGCCCGACTGCACCTTGCCCGGACTGGTCAACGCCCACTCGCACGCCTTCCAGCGCGCGATGGCAGGCCTGGCCGAACACCAGACCGATCCCGCCGACAGTTTCTGGACCTGGCGCGAGCAGATGTATCGCTACGCGGGACTGGTCGAGCCCGACGACCTGCAGGCGATCGCGGCGCAGCTGTACGTCGAGATGCTCAAGGCGGGATACACCGCGGTCTGCGAATTCCACTACCTGCATCACCGGCGCGACGGTCGTCCTTATGCCGACGCGGCGGCGATGTCGCGGGCCCTGATTGCCGCCGCCCAGGAGACCGGCATCGATCTGTGCCTGCTGCCCGTGCTGTACATGCAGGGCGGCTTCGACGGGCGCGCGCTGAGTCCGCGCCAGCAGCGCTTCGGTCACGACGCCGAGGCCTTCCTGCGTCTGGTCGAGCACCTGCGCCGCGACGAATCCGACGCGCTGCAGGTCGGCATCGCGCTGCATTCGCTGCGCGCGGTGCCGCCGGAGGCGATGCAGGCCGTGCTCGCGGCCGAGGCGCGCGCCGACCGCCCGATCCACATCCACATCGCCGAACAGCAGGCCGAGGTCGACGAATGCCTGGCCCTGCGCGGGACACGGCCGGTGTCCTGGCTGCTCGACCAGACCGCCGTGGATGCGCGCTGGACGCTGGTGCATGCGACCCATCTCAGCGCGCCGGAAGTCCAGGCCCTGGCCGATTCCGGGGCCACGGTCTGCCTCTGCCCGAGCACCGAGGCGAATCTCGGCGACGGCCTGTTTCCATTGCCCGAATACCTCGCCGCGAACGGCGCCTTCAGCATCGGCTCCGACAGCCACATCTCGGTGTCGCCGGTCGAGGAATTGCGCTGGCTGGAATACGGCCAGCGCCTGCGTCTGCAGCGACGTTGCGTCGCGGTCGGCGCGCAGGAAAAGTCGGTCGGACGCTTCCTTTACGGCCGCGTGCTTGAGGGCGGGCGTCGATCGGCCGGTGCGCGCATCGCAGCGAATGCATCGACGGTCACCCTCGATGCCGCACACCCGCTGCTGGCGGCGCGTTCCGAAGGCGAGTGGCTGGACGCCTGGATCTTCTCCGGCAACCAGCCGCTGGTGCGCGAAGTCTCGGTGCGCGGTCGCGTGCTCGTGCGCGAACGCCGTCACATCGACGAGGAACGCATCGCAGCGCGTTACGTCGACACCGTTCAGCGGCTCGCGCGCAGCTGAAACCTCGCGTCGGCATGGCGCGCTTCCAGGTCGAGCAGGAAACGCTTGGTCTCGATGCCGCCGCCGAAGCCGGTCATCGATCCATTCGCGCCGATGACGCGATGGCAGGGAATCACGATGGGCAGCGGATTGCGGCCATTGGCGAGGCCGACCGCGCGCACGCCCTTCGGATTGCCCACGGCCAGTGCCTGGTCGCGATAGCTCCGGGTCTCGCCGTAGGGGATGGCGCGCAACGCGGCCCAGACCGATTGCTGGAACGGCGTGCCCTGCGGCGCCAGCGCCAGGTCGAAGTCGCGCCGCTCGCCGGCGAAGTACGCCGCCAGTTGCCGACGCAGCTCGGCGAAGGGCGCCGGGTCGCGCCGCCAAAGGGTGCGCAGCGGCTCGTGGCGGTTCTGCGGGAACAGCAGCCAGCGCAGGCCGACGGCGTCTGCGGCCGCGGTCAGCGGGCCGATCGGGCTGTCGAAGGTGTCGAACCAGATCGTGTTCATGTCGCGAGGTTTCCTCGTTCGCTCGTTTCGGTCCAGAGATGGAGGACGACGTAGCTGCGCCACGGGCGCCAGGCGTCGGCCATCGCGCGTTCGGCGCGCGGGGTCGGATCGCCGAGGGCGCGGCGCACGATCAGGTCGCCGAACGGATAGGCGTCCGGATGGCCGAGCGCGCGCATCGCGATGTAGTGCGCGGTCCAGGGGCCAATGCCGGGCAGTGCGACCAGGGCCTCGACGAAGGCGTCGAGCGATTGCCCGGCGCGGAAATGCACGCGGCCGTCGACGACCGCGGCGGCGAGCGCCCGGATCGTCTGCGCGCGCGCTGCGGTGAGGCCGAGTCCCCCGAGATCGCGTTCGCATAGCGCGGCGGCGGACGGAAAGCGACCATCGGCGTCGATCAGCCGGGTCAGCAGGGTCCGCGTCGCGGTGACGCTGATGCGCTGCCCGACGATGGCGCGCACCGCGGTTTCCCAGGCATCGAAGCCGACCGGTACGCGCAGCCCGGGACGCTTCGCAAGACCCGATTTCAGGCGCGCATCGGCCGACAACACCGACGCGATCGCCTTCGGGTCGGCGTCGAGGTCGAACATGCGCCGCACGCGCTGCGCCAGCGCCGGCATGGCCTTGGTCGGCACCGCGTGCAGATGCAGGGCGAGCGCATCGCGGGCGCGGTCGTGCGTCACTCGCAGCCGGGCCGTCGGGCCGAACTCGGGCAGCACCCGTTCGTAGACATCGGCGTCGACGGCCTCGATGCCGGCGAGCGCGCGCGCACGCAGGAAGGCGAGCACGCGCGGCCAGTCGTAGGGCGGGCGATACGCCAGGCGCAGCGTCTGCGTCTCGGCACCGTCGTCGGCATCGCCGCTGTTCCTGCGCAGGCGTGTCGGACTCATGCCGGTCGCCGCGGCAAAGGCCTGGTTGAAGCGGCGCAGGCTGGCATACCCGGCGGCGAAGGCGATGTCGATCACCGGCAGCCGCGTTTCGGTCAGCAGTTGCTTGGCGATGTGCAGCCGATGGGTGGCCGCGGCGGCTTGCGGCGTGACGCCGTAGCGGGCGAGGAACAGGCGGCGCAACTGGCGTTCGCCGAGCGCGAACTCGGCGGCCAGACCGGCGGCGTCCTGTTCGTCGAGCGCGCCCTCATGGATGCGTGCCAACACGCGGTCGGCGACCTGGTCGCGGGCGCGGCCATCGCGGTCGTCCGGCGACAGTTCCGGACGGCAGCGCAGGCACGGACGGAAGCCGGCGGCGGCCGCTGCGGCGGCGGTATCGAAATACACGACATTGGCCGCCTTCGGCGCCGGTGCCGGGCAGACCGGGCGGCAGTAGATGCCGGTGGTCTTCACGGCGGTGTAGAACAGGCCGTCGAAGCGTGCGTCGCGCGCCAGTCGGGCGCGTTCGCAGCGAGCGGCATCGAGGGAGGGGTGGCCATCCATGGCCGGCACAGTAGCAGCGAGGGGTGCGCCGCACTGGCATGATTTGGACAGGGCTGTCCGACGCGACGGCCCCGCCCGGTACGTTGCAAGGCCGCGGCGTGAACGGCCCTACGCGGATCAGGATGCGATGCGCGCCAGCGCGGTTGCAGTGACCTTCGGCGCAGCCTCGTTGCCGATGCTGTGCTTGGACGATGCAGACCATGTCGCGATCGTCGAAAGCACGACATAGACGGCGAGGAAGACGAGTCGCTGTTGTTGTGCGCGGGTCGAGCGGCGGTAGTTCATGGCAGGCCTCCTGGCAGTGGATGCACCGGGATTGCAATCGCCGTGCCAGACGATGAAACCGCATTCCCATGCGGTTTTCATCGCCGATTCGTCACCCTGACGAATGTCCGCGGACAGCGCGCCGTCCGCCTGTGGACAGCGCGAACACTCAGGTGCCGGGCGGCTGCCGGTCGCGATGACGGTTCTGCCATTTCACCGCGAGGATGGTCATCGACAAGGCCAGGGTGATCACGTTCGCCCAGACCATCGGCCGCGAGTCGATCAGCACGCCGTAGGCCAGCCACAGCGCGATGCCGATGTTGAACACCACGTACATCGCCAGCGAGATGCTGCGTGTATCGCGGGTGCGCACGGTCATCCAGGCCTGCGGGACGAAGGCGCCGGTGGTCAGCAGGGCGGCGAGGAAGCCGATGTGTTCCGGTTGCATGCACTCACTCGAATCCGTCGCGGTGGATCAGGTTAACCGGAACGACGACCGCCGTGCCGATGCGGTCGAGGCCGGTGGTTGCGCCCCCGATTGACGACAAGGGAGCGGCATTGCCGTTGTCGCCGGCGTGGAAGGTCAGCACGCGATTCTGGGCCGCGGTGTTGGAGTAGATCGAGACCAGCAAGCGTTGCGTGGCGGGATCGAACGACAATCCGTAGGGGAGTTGGTCGCTCGGGATATCCAGTTGCGTGTTCGAGCCTTCGATCACGCGCAAAGGCGTCACGTTTCCAGATGCGGACGCGGGAAAGGCCAGCACGCGGGAGTGCCGCAGGTTGCTGTTGACGGGGTCCGCATTGTGAGTGAGCACATAGAGCGTTTGCAGTCCAGGGTCGAATGCAATGCGCTGGGCGCCGCCGCCGTTTCCGATGCGCGTGCTTGGTCCCTGGATGACACGCAACGGGATGACCTGGCCGTGGGCGGTGCGGGGCAAGACCACAACCCGCCCACTATTCGCGGGAATGGCATCGGCGTCGCCGAGGAAGACCTCGTCCTGCGACGGGTTGAGCGCCAGACTGAATGGTTGCTGGATTTCCCAAATCAGGCGCCGTGTCGGTTCATCGTTGCCGCTCGCGGAAGTCGGCCAGAAGCACGGATAGCAACCGCCACCGACGGTCGCGATTTCTGCGTGTTGACTGTCGACTGCCACGCCGCGCGGTTGTCCAAGCCAGGAGGACGTTAGTGTCCGCTTGGGTGCGGTGTCGCCGCGCGCGTCGACGTCAAAGACGCGAATCGCCGTTCCCACGAAGTCGGCGACAAACAGCGAGCCATCCGTGCCGTCGTAGGCCATGCCGTACGGATATGCCAACTGGGAGTTCGCGCCGTTCAACTGGCGTGTGGGTGCGACATTGCCGGTCGCGCCCGAGGGAAAGCCACGCAGGCCGCCGGTGTAACTGCCGACCAAAACGTCGCGCGGCGTCGTGCTTGCCGGCGATCCGATGGTGAACGCGATCGTTCGGATTCGACGAAAACTCTCGTCGAATGCAGGCGATCGTGTCGGCATTGCTCGGGCCATCGTCGTCGCTGGCCGGCACCGTGATGCTGTAGCCGCGACCTGCAAGTGCCGGCGTTCCGCTGATCATGCCGGTGGCCGTATCGAGACCGAGTCCATCCGGCAGCGTTCCGGCGGTGATCGCGAATGCGTTGATCGGGTCGCCATTGGTCGTGCTCACGTAGTTGACCAGGTCCAGCGAAAACGGCGCGCCGCTGGCGGCGGTCTGATCGGGAATGTTGCCGAGCGTGGGCGGTACCTGCGGTGGCGGCACGTAGGCGTCGATGAATCGACCGAAAGCGACCGGTCCATTGCCGACGGAGCGGGTGACGACGGTGTTGTTCACGACATTGCGGATGCCGACATTGTTGCTGAGATAGTTCGCCACGTAGACGCGGGTATCGTCGGCGCTGACATCGATGCCCCAAGGGCCGTTGCCGCCAGGGTTGAAATGATCGATGACGGCGTGCGTCGAGGTGTCGATCACGCCGACCTGTGCGCTGGCGTACTCGGCGACATAGGCGCGGGTTCCGGCGTGGTTGAAGACGATGCCACGCGGATCGGCGCCGACCGGAATGTTCGTCAGCACCGCGCCGTTGTCGAGGTTGATGGCCACGACGGTGTTGGTCGCGCTTGCGCAGACATACAGTCGCGTGCCGTCGGGCGAGACCGCCAGGCCGGAAGGCTCGCGTCCGCCGATGTTCAGGGGCGACAACAAGGTGTTCGTGGTCGTGTCGAGCACGGCGATGCGCGCATTGAAGCCGTCGTCGTAGCCGACATAGACGCGGCTGCCGTCGGGCTTCACCGCGACGCCGGTGGGATTGTCGATGGACAGGGTTGTGATCAGGGCTTGCGTCGTGGCATCGAAAACATAAAGCGCGTCATTGTCGGTGCTGGCGACGTAGACACGCGTACCGTCCGGGCTGACGGCCACGCCGCCCGGTAGTCCTGCAGGCAGGGGAATCGTGCTGCTCAGGCGCGTCGATTTGTTGATGATCGACAATGTTCCGGAATCGTGCACGACATAGACATGTGTCGCCGACAGGGCGACCGCACGGGGCGACGGCATGGTCGCGACGGGCGCGCCGGAGATTTGATCGGTCGCCGTATCGATGACGCTGAGGTTGCTGCTGTTGGCGTTCGTGATCCAGGCCAAAGGGTCGGCCGACGTCAGGCTGGGTATCAGGGCGAAAACGAGGCAGAGCAGGCGTCGACAGCGGCGAGCAACGGGATTCATTCGGGCAACTCCGTGGGTGGTCCGGGCCTCTTACGCAAGAACACCCGAAAAATCGTCATGACTCGTGTGCCTCGGCATGGATAATGGGCGACCTTCCGAGGACCGATCCATGCCCACCTTCACCCGGCGCGACGATACGCGCGTCATCCGCGCCCCGCGCGGCAACACCCTGGCCTGCAAGAGCTGGCTGACCGAAGCCGCCTACCGCATGCTGCAGAACAACCTTGATCCCGAGGTGGCCGAGAACCCGGCCGAGCTCGTGGTCTACGGCGGCATCGGCCGCGCCGCGCGCAACTGGGAGTCGTTCGACGCGATCCTGAAGACACTGCGCGAACTGAACGACGATGAGACCTTGCTGGTGCAGAGCGGCAAGCCGGTCGGCGTGTTCCCGAGCCATGCCGATGCCCCGCGCGTGCTGCTCGCGAACTCGAACCTGGTGCCGCACTGGGCGACCTGGGATCACTTCCACGAGCTCGATCGCAAGG
>CALMWD010000432.1 GCA_937873105.1 uncultured Rhodanobacteraceae bacterium | reverse complement strand
TTCGTGAAGGTGGAGGCGACCAAGTTCACCGAGGTCGGCTACGTCGGCAAGGATGTCGAGACCATCATTCGCGACCTGATCGACGTCTCGGTCAAGATGGTGCGCGAGAAGGCCAAGGCCGCGGTCCGCGCCCAGGCCGAGACGAATGCCGAGGAACGCATCCTCGACGCGCTGCTGCCGCGCCCGCAGGCGGTGCGCGTCTGGGGCGAGGAGCCGAAGCACTCCGAGGAATCGAACCTCACCCGCGAGAAATTCCGGCAGATGCTGCGCGAGGGCAAGCTCGACGAGCGCGAGATCGAACTCGACCTCAGCTTCAATGTCGGCGTCGACATCATGGCCCCGCCCGGCATGGAGGAGATGGGCGCCCAGCTCAAGCAGATGTTCTCCCAGCTCGGCGGCCAGAAGTCGCAGAAGCGCAAGCTCACGGTCGCGAAGGCGCGCCCGCAGCTGGTCGAGGAAGAAGCGGCCAAGCTGCTCAACGAGGACGACGTGCGCGCCCAGGCGCTCGAAGCCGCCGAACAACGCGGCATCGTCTTCATCGACGAGATCGACAAGGTCGCGCAGCGCTCGGAATGGGGCGGCGCCGGCGTGTCGCGCGAAGGCGTGCAGCGCGACCTGTTGCCGCTGGTCGAAGGCTCGACGGTCAGCACCAAGCATGGTCCGGTGAAAACCGACCACGTGCTGTTCATCGCCAGCGGCGCCTTCCACGTCGCCAAGCCGTCCGACCTGATCCCGGAACTGCAGGGCCGTTTCCCGATCCGGGTCGAACTGAACGCCTTGTCCGTCGACGACTTCGAACGCATCCTCGCCGAACCGCAGGCGGCGCTGACCAAGCAGTATTCGGCCCTGCTCGGCACAGAAGGCCTGCAGCTCGAATTCCGCCCGGACGCGGTGCGCCGCCTCGCCGAGATCGCCTTCGCGCTGAACGAGCGCCAGGAAAACATCGGCGCGCGCCGCCTTTCGACCGTGCTCGAACGCCTGCTCGACCAGCTCAGCTTCGAAGCCCCGCAATCGGAGACCAGGATCGTCGTCATCGACGCCGCCTACGTCGACCGCGAACTCGGCGAACTCGCCGGCAACCCGGACCTGAGCCGCTACATCCTCTAGCAACTGTCTTTCCCGTTCGGAACGGTATAGTTCGGCCGGCAAGGCGGGCGCGGTGCCCGCCACGAATCGCGGAGCGAGATCATGGGTCTGATCCAGGCAGTGTCGGGTGCAGTGGGTGGCGTGCTCGCCGACCAGTGGAAGGATTTCTACACGGTGCCGGCCGGACTGCCGGCGACGGCGGCGCTGTTCGCGGCGGTGCCGCAGGGCACCAATGCCGGCCGCGGTTCGAACACCAGGGGCTCGTCGAACATCATCAGCAACGGCTCGAAGATCGTTGTGCCGGAAGGCTACGGCCTGCTGCTGATGCAGGACGGCGCCGTCACCGCCTTCGTGGCCGAGCCCGGCGGCTACGAGTGGCGCTCGGACGACCTGAACTCGAAGTCGATCTTCGCCGGCGACGGCCTCGTCGACACGCTGATCAAGCAGAGCTGGGAGCGCTTCAAGTTCGGCGGACAGCCCGGTTCGCAGCAGGCGGCGTTCTTCGTGTCGCTGAAGGAGCTGCCGGACACCCGCTTCGGCACGCAGTCCGAGATCTACTGGGACGACGGCTTCCTGAACACCCAGGTCGGCGCGATGACGCGCGGCTCGTACACGCTGAAGATCGTCGATCCGATCCTGTTCGTGAAGAACTTCGTCCCGGCCAGCTACCTGCAGCCCGGCCAGGTGTTCGACTTCACCGACATGGACAATGCCGCCGCCGGCCAGCTGTTCAACGAAGTGGTCGGTTCGCTGGCGCCGGCCTTCAGCCTGTACACCAACGATCCGGGCAAGGGCAACCGCATCACCAAGATCCAGCAGGACTCGGTGGGCTTCGCGAAGAGTCTGTCCGACGCGGTCGAGCAGGCCTACCAGTGGAAGTCCGATCGCGGCCTGGTCATCGCCAAGACCGCCATCGTCTCGATCGAGTACGACGCCAACACCAGGGAACTGCTGAAGACCGTGCAGCGCGCCGACGCGCTCTCCGGCGCGCGCGGCAATTCCAACCTGCAGGCCAGCGTCGCGGCCGGCATGCAGGCCGCGGGCGAGAACGGCGGTGCCGCCGGCATGATGGGCATCGGCATGGCCTCGGGCATGATGGGCGGACTGGGCAACCTGCAGCAGCCGGTCGCGCCCGCCGCGCCGGCGGCCGACGATCCGGTCGCCAAGCTGAAGAAGGCCAAGGAAATGCTCGACCTCGGCCTGATCACGCAGGCCGACTACGACGCGCTGAAGGCCAAGGCCCTGGGTCTGTAAGCGGCGCCGCGTTCCGACCATGTCGAACCCACGGAATCCCCCGCCGCCGCCACCGCCGCTGCCGCCCTACACCGGTCCCGGCTCGCCGCAGGACGTGCCGCCGCTGCCCGGACAGTCGCCGATCGACCCGGCCACGCTGCCGAAGCCGATCCGCGACGAATTGCAGGCGCCCGATCCGGTCGCGATCGATACCTCGGCCGCCGAACTCAAGGACGGCGCGAACCGCTGCCCGAAATGCGGCGCCACCGACATCCGCCACAAGACCGGCAGCGACCTGCTGGTCTGCCTGTTCTGCCGCAACACCTGGCACGGCGCGCGCGTCGAGGAGGAATTCGGCCTCGGCACGGGGCTCGACGAACTCAGCGGCACCGTCGTCGCGTCCGGGGCGCAGGCCATCGACGCCGGCAGTTCGCACCTGATGAGCTTCAAGTGCAGCGGCTGCGGCGCCGAAGTGACGGTGAACACCGAATCGCAGATGACGGCGCGCTGCCACTGGTGCCGGCACGTGTTCGGGGTCAACGAGCAGGTCGCCAACGGCGCGGTGCCGGACGCGGTGCTGCCCTTCCACATCAAGAAGGACGACGCGGTGGCGCGCATCCGCCAGTTCGTCGGCAAGCGCCAGCTGTTCGCGCTGAAGGCGTTCAAGGAACAGTTCACGCCCGAGAACGTGGTGCCGGTCTACCTGCCCTACATGATCGTCGACGGCCGCGTCAGCGCCGACGTGTCCGGTCAGGGCGAGATCGAGACCGCGCGCTACACGCGCGGCAGCGGCGACAACAAGAAGACCTACTACGACGCCGACGTCTACCAGGTGGAACGCCACGTCGACTTCACCGTGGACGACCTGCCGCTGGAGTCGTCGGGCGCGCGCGGCAACCTCGACACGCGCGTGAACACCAACAACATCATCAACGCCATCCTGCCGTTCGACACCAAGAACGCGGTGAAGTGGAACGCGTCGTATCTGAACGGCGTGTCTTCGGAGAAGCGCGACCGCGACGTCGAGCACCTGCGTCCGCGCCTCGAAGACCAGCTGCTGTCGATCGCGCGCCACCAGGTCGAGGCCTCGGTAAACCGCTACGACCGCGGCGTGCGCTGGGAACAGGAACGCCTGGACGTGCACGGCACGCGCTGGGTGTCGATGTACCTGCCGGTGTGGCTGTACTCGTACCACGAGCCCGGCCGCAACGGCGGCCTGCTGCACTACATCGCGGTCAACGGCCGCACCGGCGAAACCATGGGCAGCGTGCCCGTGCAGCACTGGAAACTGCTGCTCGCCGCGCTCGCCGTCGGCACCTTCCTCGAAGGCATCGCACTCTGGATTCTGGCGAACCAATCATGAGCGAAGACGGATCCCTCGCCCTGCTCCTCCTCGGCCCCGCGGGCGCCACCGGCCTGTACTGGTTCCTGTACCGGCACTACCGCAACACCGACAAGTCGCACGCCTTCGAACGCGAGACGGCCGTCGACGCCCAGCCCGTGACCGGCAGCGACCGCAAGATCGACGAAATCAAGGGCACCCGCGAAACCCGCATCCGCGGCGACAACGTCCACGCCTACCGCACCCGCGTGCAGCGCTTGCCCGGGAACGGGAACGGCAAACCGGATACGTAGCACGCAACGGACGCGAATCGGCTGGCCGACTTGATGCAAGCCGTTCGACGTTGGCTGCTGGCCGAGCGGCCGGCAGACGACTCATTCGTAACTCAAGTCTTCGCTGCGGCCCCAGAACACGCGGTACACGAACACGGTGTAGGCGAGGATCATGGGGAGCGTAAGCAGTGCGCCGACGAGGATGAACTTGAGCGATTCGGGGGCTGCGGCGGCGTCGATGTAGGTCATGCGGTCGGCGACGAGGTACGGGAACAGGCTGTAGGCGAGGCCGGCGAAAGCGAGCACGAACAGCAGCACGGCGGCGGCGAAAGGCAGGCCGTCGCGGCCTTCGACGCCGTGGCGGATGCGGCGCAGGCTGGTTTCGCAGGACAGGAACACGCCGGCGGTCAGCAGCGGGATCGGCGCGAGCAGGAACAGGTTCGGCAACGCGAACCATTTGGCGAAGATGCGCGGGCTCGCGTACGGCGTCGCCA
>CALMWD010000431.1 GCA_937873105.1 uncultured Rhodanobacteraceae bacterium | reverse complement strand
CCAACCCGACACGTTGAGGCGCCTGCGCGACTTCGCCGCCCGCGACGACAGCATTGGCCTGCTCGGTGCCGACGTCCGCGACGCCGACGGCCGTCGCGAAGCCGCGGCGCGTCGCCGCGACCCGACGCTGGCGCGGATCTGGGCGACCCAGATGGCGCGCGCGACCGGCAGTTCCGCCTGGGCGGAGCGCGGCCTGGAGCTGAGCGTCCGCGACGAGCCCTTGAGCACCGTCGACGCCTGCTCGGGCGCCCTGATGCTGATGCCGCGCACCCTGTTCCAGCGCATCGAAGGTTTCGACGAAGGCTACTTCCTGCACGCCGAGGACCTCGACCTGTGCCGTCGCGTGCGTGATGCCGGGCGGCGCGTGGTCGTCGCCAACGAGGTTCCGGTGACGCACGTGCAAGGCACGTCCAGCCGCGGCCGGCCGTTCTTCGTGATCTGGCACAAGCATCGCAGCCTGTGGCGCTACTTCGCGAAGCACGAGGGCCTGCGCATCTGGACGCCGCGCGGAATGATTCTGTGGCTGTTGCTCGCTGCGCGTGTCGTCGCGCTGACGGGCCTGCGTCTGCTCAGGCGGCGTTGAGCGCGTCGTACAGGGCCGGAATGCCGTCGGCCGCATCGAGGATGAGCCCGCAGGTCGGATTCGGGTGCGCCGGGCCGACGACGAGGTTGTGCTTGCGCACGAACCGGTCCGCATACACCGACCAGCGCTCGTCGAAGTTCCCGGTGGAATCGTGCAGCAGGTGCAGGTCCTGGGCGACGCCGACCGCGAATCCGCGGCGCTGGCAGGACAGACTGAAATCGATGTCGTAGAGGTGGAAGGCGTCGAAGCGCGCCGCGTCGAACTGCACGTCCTGCCAAACGCGCCGCTTGACCGCGATGAACAGTCCATCCAGCGCTTCGGCCGGTTCGTGTTCGGCGCCGACGCCGCACAAGGTCGCGACGACGCGACCGTCGGGCGTCGGATAGCTGACTTGGGCGCGGCCCGTGCGTGGCCCGCCCCACAATGCCGCCGGTCCGACCAGGTGCGTGGCGCCGGCCGGGCCGAGCACGTCGAACCGTTGCATCGCCCGCGCCAGGCGGGCGGCAAAATCGTCGCGCAGGAAGCGGATGTCGTCGTGGCAGAACACGAGCCAGTCGCCGCGCGCGGCCTCGGCGCCACGGTTGTAGGCCTCGGCCAGCGAGCGCGCATCGTTCAGGATCCGGAGTTCAAGTCCGGGCCAGTCGGCGAATGTCCGTGCGACTTCGGCGCGAAAGCGCGCCTCGATCTCCGGCTTGATCGAGCAGCAGACGATGGACAGGCTGGGCGGCGATGCCGGCAGAGGCAACGGCGCGCGCTTCGTCGTCATCCCCACGCGCATCGCCCGATCGAGCAGGCGGTTGCAGAGACCGCCCTGCTCGGGATGCAGCGCGGCGCTGCGCTTCAGTTCGGACAACGCCGCGTCCATCGCGATTACTTCTTCAGCGGCTTGTAGCGGATGCGGTGCGGGCGCGCGCCCTCGTCGCCGAGGCGGCGCTTCTTGTCCTCTTCGTACTCGCGGTAGTTGCCCTGGAAGAACTCGACGTGCGAGTCGCCCTCGAAGGCGAGGATGTGGGTGGCGATGCGGTCGAGGAACCAGCGGTCATGCGAGATCACGAACGTGTTGCCCGGGAACTCGAGCAAGGCATCTTCCAGCGCGCGCAGGGTTTCGATGTCGAGGTCGTTGGACGGTTCGTCGAGCAGCAGCACGTTGCCGCCCTGCAGCAGCGTCTTCGCGAGGTGCAGGCGGCCGCGCTCGCCGCCGGACAGGTTGCCGACCATCTTCTGCTGGTCCTGGCCCTTGAAGTTGAAGCGGCCGAGGTAGGCGCGCGACTGCACTTCGATGCCGTTGATGTTCAGGATGTCGAGCCCGCCCGAGATTTCCTGGAACACGTTGTGGTTGCCGTCGAGCTTGTCGCGGCTCTGGTCGACGTAGGCGAGCTTGACCGTCGGGCCGATGTTGATGTCGCCCTTGTCCGGCTTCTCGATGCCCATCAGCATCTTGAACAGCGTCGACTTGCCGGCGCCGTTCGGGCCGATGATGCCGACGATGGCGCCGGCCGGCACGACGAAGCTCAGGTCGTCGATCAGCAGGCGGTCGCCGAAGCTCTTGGTCACGCCCTTGAACTCGATCACCGACTGGCCCAGTCGCTCGCCCGGCGGGATGAAGATCTCGTTGGTCTCGTTGCGCTTCTGGTATTCCTGCGACTGCAGTTCCTCGATGCGCGCGAGACGGGCCTTGCCCTTGCTGCGGCCGCCCTTGGCGTTCTGGCGCGCCCATTCCAGTTCCTTCTGGATCGCCTTCTGGCGCGCCTTTTCCTGGTTCTCTTCCTGCTTCAGGCGCTCGTCCTTCTGCTGCAGCCACTCCGTGTAGTTGCCCTTCCACGGAATGCCGCGACCGCGGTCGAGTTCGAGGATCCATTCGGCGGCGTTGTCGAGGAAGTAGCGGTCATGCGTGACCGCCACCACCGTGCCCGGGAAACGCGCGAGGAACTGCTCCAGCCACTCCACCGATTCGGCGTCGAGATGGTTGGTCGGTTCGTCGAGCAGCAGCATGTCCGGCTTGGAGAGCAGCAGCTTGCACAGTGCGACGCGGCGCTTCTC
>CALMWD010000430.1 GCA_937873105.1 uncultured Rhodanobacteraceae bacterium | reverse complement strand
GCCAGTGGCAGGCGCGCATGCGTGCCGGCCAGCGCCAGCGCGGTGAAGTCGACGAAGCTGGTGATGTCCTGCAGCCCGGGCCAGCGCAACGCGTCGCCGTGCGCGCGATGGTGGTAGTGGCAGATCAGGGTGCCGTCGTCGCGTTCCGGCAGGTAGTACTCGCGGCGCGGGTAGCCGTAGTCGACGAAGACCGCGAGCCCGGCCTCGAGCTGGCCGCAGACCGCGTCGATCCACCACGGCAGCTGCGGCAGGATTTCCGAGCGGTAGCCGTCCGGCAGCGGCGCGACCAGGTCCTGCTGCAGGGCGGCGACCGCCGCGGTCAGCATGGTGTCGGCCTCGCGCTCGACCTCGACGAACTGGCCCTCGGCGTTGAGGCCGACGTGCAGCTCGCGCGCCTCGCCGTCGCGCATCACGAAACGATGCACCGGCAGGGCGTCGATCACCTCGTTCGCGAACAGCACGCCGCGCCAGGGCTGCTCGGGCGGCGTGTCCGGCCATTCGACGCGGTCGAGCAGGTGCGGCAGTTTCGCGGCCAGCGTCGCGTGCTGGCGCTGGCGCAGTTCGGCGCTGCGGTCGAGGATGCGGTAGCGCCGCGGCAGGCAGCCGAGGCGTTCCCATTCCGCCAGCGCCGCCGCCGCGAAGGCGCCGCCGCCGCCGCCGACCTCGAGGAACTCCGCCTCCGGCCCGGCGCGCAGCACCGGCGCGGTCGCGCGTGCGACGCAGCGCGCGAACAGGCTGCCGAGCTCGGGCGCGGTGATGAAATCGCCGCTGATGCCGAACTTGGTCTTGCCGGCGCTGTAATAGCCGAGGCCGGGCGCGTACAGGGCCAGCTCCATGAAGCGCCAGAACGGAATCGCGCCGTGGACGCGGATCTCGGACCGGATCAGGTCGGCCAGTTCGGCGCTGTGCGCCAGTTCGGCCGGGGTGGGCGCGGGAAAGGGGCTGGTGTCGAGGTGCGGCAGCAAGCGGATCTCCGGATCGACGCCAAGGCCACGGGGAATCGCGCACAATCGACGTCCGAATGGGCGAGGAGCATACCCGATGACGGATTCATCCCGGCCGGTCGTGATCATCACGGGCGCGGCCAAGCGGGTCGGCGCGGTCATGGCGGAAACCTTCTGCGAGGCGGGCTACGACCTTGCAGTCAGCTACCGGCATTCGCGGGCGGAAGCCGAGGCATTGGCGGCCCGTTGCGAGGCGAAACGCGCGCAGTCCTGCCTGGTCCTGCCGCTGGACCTCTCCGACACCGCCGCGCTCGCGCCCTTCGTCGCGCGCGTCGTCGCCCATTACGGCCGCCTCGACGCATTGATCAACAACGCCTCCAGCTTCTATCCGTCGCCGCTGGCGAACGCGACCGAAGCGCAGTGGGACGACCTCTTCGCCGCGAACGCCAAGGCCCCGTTCTTCCTGGCCCAGGCGGCGGCGCCGCACCTGGCCCGGGCGCGCGGCAGCATCGTCAACCTGGTGGACATCTACGGCGAATGCCCGCTCGCCCGGCATCCGATCTACAGCATGGCCAAGGCCGCGCTGGCGATGATGACCATGGCGCTGGCCAAGGACCTGGGGCCCGAGGTGCGCGTCAACGGCATCGCGCCGGGCGCGGTGCTGTGGCCCGAATCCGGCAAGGCCGAGACGGAGCGTCGGGAGCTGCTGGCGCGTACGCCGCTCGGGCGCGCCGGCGAACCCGCCGATCTCGCCCGCGCCGCGCTGTTCCTGGTTCGCGACGCGCCCTACGTCACCGGCGAGATCATCCGCGTCGACGGCGGCCGGGCCTTGTCGATCTGATCAGCCGCCCGCCGCCTGCGGCAGGGCATCGAGCAGGAAGGCGCGCGCGGTGTCCCAGTGCCGGCGCACGGTGCGCTCGGTGACGCCGCGCACTTCGGCGATCTCGACGAAACTCAGGCCGGCGAAGAAATGCCATTCGACCAGTTCCGCGAGTTCGGGATCGACCGCTTCGAGCTTGCGCAAGGCGTCGTCGACCGAGAGCAGTTCCTCGAGCGGCATGCCCTGTTGCACGAAGCCTTCGGTGAGCTGGGTGCGGACCAGGCCGACGCCGCGCTTCACCGCCATCTGCTCGCGCGAGAAGTCGATGATGACCTGGCGCATCGCGCGCGCCAGCAGGCTGTAGAAATGGTGGCTGCCCTCGAACTTGCGGCCGAGGTCGCCGGAGAGCTTGATGTAGGCCTCGTGCACCAGGGTGCTCGGGTTCATGGTCACGCCGCCGCCGGCCTTCTTCAGCGTCGAACGGGCGATGCGCTTGAGTTCGTGGTAGGCGAGTTCGTACAACTCGCGCTGCGCCGCGGCCTCGCCGCGGCCGACGGCATCGAGCAGGGTGGTGACTTGCGGGCGTTCGCTCATCGCGCTCCTCCGGGCAGGCCGCCAGTGTCCCGGCCCGCCGCGATTCCGGCAAGGGCGATGCCGATGTCCGGTTTTTGCCGCAGAATCCGTTCCCCCGCCACGACACGCCGGAATCCGCCGGCGCGACCGCGAAGGACGCCCATGAACACCGCCGCCGACCTGCTGTTCGATGTCTACACGCGTTCGGACAACCCGCTGCTGCGCGCCACGCTGGCGCCGGCGGTGGCCGACCCGGACGGCTTCGCGCGGCGCTTCTACGCGCGCCTGTTCGAACGCGCCCCGGCCCTGCGTCGCCTTTTTCCCGAAGACATGAGCCAGCAGCGCATGAAGCTGGTGCAGACGCTCGGCGTGATCGCCGCCGGCCTGGACGAGCCCGAGCACCTGGTTGCGTCGCTGCAGCAGCTCGGCGCGCGCCATCGCGGCTACGGCGCCAAGTTCGCGCATTACGTCGAGGTCGGCGAGGCCCTGGTCGGCGCATTGGCCGAGGTCAACGGCGCCGCCTTCAGCCCCGAGGCGCGCGCCGCCTGGCAGCGCCTGTACGCCTGGGTTTCGGAGCAGATGCGGCGCGCCTGAAGCCTCAGCGCTTGACCGCGAACGCGGCGTCGAGCAGGGCGCGGTCCATGCCCAGGGTTTCCTCGCCCATCGCATGGCGATACAGCGCCGCCGCGTAGATGCCGGACAGGGCGGCCTGGATCAGGGCCAGCGCCATCACCGCGAACACGCCCAGGGCCGCGACGGCGACGATCAGCGCGACCGACTTCGTCGACACGACCAGCAGGATGCCGAGCACGGTCAGCGCGATCACGGCGAACTGCAGCAGCGCGAACACCACGCCGACGCCGCCCTGTCCGATCAGGTTCTCGCCCCAGGTCTTCTTCAGCAGCAGGGCGCTTTCCTTGACCGCGTCGATCGGCCCGACGTCGCGGCTGACCAGCACCGGCACGGTCAGGAAGGTGGCCACGGTCCAGACCGCGCCGAACAGGCCGGCCACCCACTTGCCGATCGTGCCGGCCCGTTCCTCGATGGCGCGCAGGACCATGCCCACGGTCGCGGCGATCAGCGCATATCCGAGGATCTTGCCGGCCTTCGACCAGGCGATCCGGAGGCCGTCGCGCAGCGTCGGGTCGCCGCCGCGCAGGCGGATCATCGCCGCGCCGACCAGGGCGGTGTTGAAGTAGAAAATCACGAAGTACTGCGCCAGGTAGAACAGGAACACCCACGCATACAGCCATACCGGCTCGCGTTCGCCCTGCTGCAGCGCCTTGAAGTCGAGCAGGCCGAACAGCGGCAGGATGAAGCTGGCCATGACCAGCAGCGAGGCCGCGACCGAAATCGCCGGAAACACCAGCAACTCCTTGTCCTGGCGCAATACGCCGGCGCTCGCCTTCACCAGGGACCAACTGCGTGCGAACTTCGCGAACATGACCGGACTCCGGCGCGCCCCATGCGCGGCGCCGGAACGCTAAGGCAATCGCGTCAGCTTGTCGATGCGAGATCGACGACCGGGCCGATCGACAGGCCGGAGCCGGCCCACAGCGCCGCGAGCGAGCGGCCGATGCGCGGGTGCACGTAGTCCGGCGCGAGGTCGGCCAGCGGCTTGAGCACGAAGGCGTGCTTCAACTCGTCGCGCGGGATCTGCAGATGGCCCGGTCCGTCGAGCGTCAGCGCGTCGTAGAAGACGATGTCGATGTCGAGCGGTCGCGGCCCGAAACGCGGGCCGCTGCGGTCGCGCCCATGCGCGTCTTCGAGCGCATGCAGCCAGTCGTTCAGCGCCTGCGGGTCGAGGTCGATGTCGATGATCGCCGCGGCATTGAGGAAATCCTCGCCGTCGAAGCCGACCGCCGGCGTGCGATACACCGGCGACACGCG
>CALMWD010000429.1 GCA_937873105.1 uncultured Rhodanobacteraceae bacterium | reverse complement strand
GTGCCACTGACGCGCGACGGCGAAGTGGTCGGCGCCTTCATCCTCTATGCCGGCGAGACCAACGCCTTCGATGAGGCGGTACAGATTCTGCTGATCAAGATGGCGCAGGACATCAGCTTCGCGCTGACGCTGTTCGCACGTGAGGAGGAACGGCGGGCGATGGAGCGCGCGCTGCGCGAGAGCGAAAGCCGTTTCCGCGAGCTGTACGAGAAGGCGCCGCTGGCTTATCAGTCGCTCGACGTCGAGGGCAACATCCTCGAAGTCAACGACGCCTGGCTGAATCTTCTCGGTTTCCGGCGCGAGGAAGTGATCGGGCGCTTCATCGGTGACTTCATGACCGATGCTTCGATCAAGGCCCTGCAGAACGAGCTTCCGAAGTTCCAGCAACAGGGAAAAGTCGATGGCCTGCACTTCCATTTTCTGCACCGGGATGGCACGCGCCGGTTGCTGATGGTCAACGGGCAGATCGCGCGCGACAGGGGCGGCAACTTCCTGCGCACGCACTGCATCCTGACCGACCTCACCGAGCGCTTGCAGTCGGCCGAGCAGCTGCGCCTGGCCGCCGCCGTCTTCGAACAGAGCGCCGAAGGCATCATCATCTTCGATGCCACGCACAACGTCCTCATGGTGAACCAGGCCTACGTGAAGATGACGGGCTACGCCGCCGCGGAACTGATCGGCAAGCCGCCGCCCGTGATGGACACCGGTTGCAACGATGCATCGTTCATGCGTGCCATGTGGGAAAGCGTCGGGATGCACGGTTCCTGGCACGGCGAACTCTGGAACCGGCGCAAGGACGGCGACCTGTATCCCGAGCTCGCGTCGGTCAGCCGCGTGCACGACGAAGACGGCAAGGTCAGCCACTACATCGCGATCGTCACCGACATCTCGGCGCACAAGGCGAACGAGGCGCACATTCACCGGCTGGCGCATTTCGACGCGCTGACCGGCCTGCCCAACCGCAGCCTGCTGGCCGATCGCGTCGGCCAGGCACTGAGCCGCGTCGAACGCAACGCCGAATCGCTGGCGCTGATCTTCATGGACATCGATCGTTTCAAGAACGTCAATGACTCGCTCGGTCACCGCATCGGCGACGAATTGCTGATCCAGGTCGCCGGGCGCTTGCGCCATGTCCTGCGCGACGAGGATACGGTCTCCCGGCTCGGCGGCGACGAGTTCATTCTCGTCCTGCCCAGCACCCGCGCCGAGGGGGCGGCGCATGTGGCTGAAAAGGTGCTGAAGGCGCTCTCCGCGCCATACCACATCGAACACCACGAGCTGAACGTCACGGCCTCGCTCGGTATCGCCCTGTATCCGGGCGACGGCAACAACTACGACGCGCTGTCGATGTGCGCCGACGCCGCGATGTACCGCGCCAAACAGGGCGGGCGCAATACCTTCCGTTTCTTCACGCGCGAGATGCAGGAGCGCTCCGACCGCACGCTGCAACTCGAAAACGCCTTGCGCCGCGCGCTCGAAATGGACCAGCTCGAACTGCACTACCAGCCGCAGGTTTCGCTCGTCGACGGGCGCGTGATCGGCGTCGAAGCCCTGTTGCGCTGGACGCATCCCGAGCTTGGGCGCGTGTCGCCGGCTGATTTCGTGCCGATTGCCGAGGAGAGCGGGCTCATCCTGCCGATCGGCGAATGGGTGCTGCGCATGGCGATCTGCCAGATGCAGCTGTGGCAGGATGCCGGCCTGCCGCCGATGGTCATGGCGGTGAATCTGTCGGCGGTCCAGTTCCGCCAGTCACGCCTGCCCGAACGCGTCTCGCAGATTCTCGCCGAGTACCAGCTGTCGCCGGAATGCCTCGAACTCGAACTGACCGAGGGCGTGGCCATGGACAACCCGCTCGGGGCGATCGCCGTGATGAACGACCTGCACGACCGCGGCGTACACATGTCGATCGACGACTTCGGCACCGGCTACTCGTCGCTGAGCTATCTCAAGCGTTTCAAGGTCTGCAAGCTGAAGATCGACCAGTCCTTCGTGCGTGATCTGTCGACCGACCCGGAAGACGCGGCCATCGTCGAGGCGATCATCGGCCTGTCGCGCAGTCTGGGATTGAAAACGATCGCCGAAGGCGTGGAAACCGCCGAGCAGCTCGCCTTCCTGCGCGATCGCGGTTGCGACGAAGCGCAGGGTTACCAGATCGGCCGGCCGATGCTGGCCGAAGACTTCGAAGCCTTTCTGCGCGATTACCGTCCGTTTTTGTGAACCCCTGCGCTTGCTTCAGCGTTCGGCCACCCAGCGCAGCAGCGCATCCATCGCCGGTTTCCCGAGGCGCGACTTCGCATCGTTGATCAGGAAGACAACGACCCAGCGCCTGTTGCTGCTATCGAGCACGTAACCGGCAATCGCACGCACGTTCTCCAGGTAGCCGGTCTTCAGATGGGCGCGGCCGGCGGCGGCGCCGTTGCCGAGGCGCTTCTTCAGCGTGCCGTCGACGCCGGCGAGCGGCAGCGACGACATCAGCTCGGGCATGACC
>CALMWD010000428.1 GCA_937873105.1 uncultured Rhodanobacteraceae bacterium | reverse complement strand
ATACGATCTCAGCGCGGACGACATCCGCGCGGCCCTGAAGTTTGCGAGCCAACGCGTCGACGACGAGTCGTTCCACCCGCTGCCATCGCAGGCGGCGTGAAGTTCCTGCTCGACGCCAACATGCCGAGAACGGCGCTGGCGCTGCTGCGGCAGCATGGTCACGAAGCCGAACACGTCCGCGACTTGGGGATGGGTGCGGACACCGACGCCTCCATCGACGACTTCGCACGCAGAAGTGGTCTGATCGTCGTCACCCGAGACCTCGACTTTGCGGATGTCCGACAATTCCCGCCGGAATCACGACCAGGTCTGCTGGTCCTGCGACTCGCGGATGCGAGTACCGCCAGCGATGTCGTCGCCGTGCTCGCTCGTTTCTTGTCAGACACGACGCTGGTGGGCCAGATTCCCGGACATCTGGTGATTCTGCAATCCGACCATGCGCGATTCCGCCCTCCGCTGAAGCCATGATGTACCGCAACGACCGCTACCGACCGCGAGGAAAGCAGCGATGACGCGCCGCCACGCCGAAGGCCCTTTCGAAGTGAAGCTGAACCCGTTGCCGGCCGATGCGGGTGGCGAGGACGCGGGCATCGGGCGCATGGCGCTGGACAAGCGGTTCCATGGCGAACTTGAAGCGACCAGCGTCGGGCAGATGCTGGCCCTGCACGGCGACGAGAAGGGTTCGGCCGGATATGTCGCGATCGAGCGCATCAGCGGCACGCTGCATGGGCGCAGCGGCAGTTTCGCGGCCCAGCACTTCGGACTGATGGACCGCGGCGACAAATCGCTGCGCATCGACATCATCCCCGATTCGGGGCGCGGCGAACTCGCCGGCATCCGCGGCCACATGGACATCCGCATCGAGGCCGGCGGCGCGCATTTCTACGCGATCGACTACCGCTTGCCGGACGACGCGTCGAGCTGACCCGCACCGCGACGCCGCGTCAGCGAACGGACGATCCCAAGGCCCGCTGCAAGTCGACCTGTGCCCCGGCCCAAGCGGCGCGGGCCTCCAGCAACTGCCGCTCGGCGTCGATCGCCGAGCGCCGCGTGGCGATCAGCGCCATGCGATCGATGCCGCCGCTGCGATACAGACGTTCGGACAAGGCCTCGGCTTGCACGGCCCGCGCCCGGTGGCGCTCGGCGGCGTCGACGGCCTGCGCCGCATGCACCAGCAGCGCCAGCGCGCGCTCGACCTCGAGCACGACGCGGCGGCGCAGGGCCTCGTCGCGCGCCGCGGCTTCACGGCCCAGCGCGTCGACGCGTGCGGCCCGCGCCTGGCCGCGATCGAACCACGGCAAGGCAAGGCGCAGGTCCGGTCCGAGCATGAGCATGCCGTCCGCATCGCGCTCGATGCGCAGCCCAAGCTCGGGCTCGACCGCACGCAGGCGTCCGGTTTCGATGCGTCGTTCGTGCGCGATCCGGTCGACCTCCGCGGCGCTCGCGGCGATCTCGGGACGTTGCGCCAAGGCCTGCGACTGCGCTTCCGCCGCGGCGAGCATCGAGACGTCCGACCGAGGAAACACCTCCGCCAGGACCAGCGACTGCGCCGAGGCCAGGCCGAGCCGTTCGGCCAGCAGCGAACGCGCGCGCGCCGCGTCGGATTCGGCCTCGTGCAGACGATGGGCGCGCTCGTCGCGCATCACCTGGCGTTCGAGCAGCGCCGCCTGCGACGACAGCCCGCGCTGCGTCCAGCGCGCCTGCAGCGACAACGCTTCTTCGTCCAGCGCGAGTTCGGACTGCAGCAGGCGCCGGCGCCCGTCGGCGGCCACGGCGTAGAAGGCCGACTGCGCGGCGTAACCGAACTCGAGCAGACGCATCGCGACCTCGGCCCGATCCCGTCGCGCCTCGGCGTCGGCCCGGGCGACGCGCCGCGACCGCGTCAGCAAATCGAACAGCGATTGCATCCAGCCCGCCTCGACCGCGAACCCGCCGCCGGATTCGGGCTTCATGGCCATCAGCGTCAGCATCGGATTGCGCAGCAGGCCTGCTTGCACGCGCTCGGCCTCGATCACATCGAGACGCGCCAGCGCCGCTTGCACCTCGGGATGCCGCGACAACGCAATCTGCACGGCGCGCGCGGCGGTGAGCGGTTCGTCCGGCGCGACCATGGCCGTCTCCGCGGACGCCTCCCCTCGCGTCGGCGCATCGATCGGCGGCGCCTCGCGCACCGGCATGCAGGCGGAGAGCACGCAGAGCGGCAGTCCGGTCATCCATCGCATCGCGTTCATGCCTCACCTCGCCGCATCCGCCACAGCCACAGGCGCCGGTACAGCGCCGGCAGCACGATCATCGACAACAGCGGCGCGCTGAGCATGCCGCCAAGCATGGGCGCGGCGATGCGGCTCATCGTCGCCGCGCCCGCGCCGTCCGCGAACAGGATCGGCAGCAGGCCGGCGAGGATGGTCACCACCGTCATCGCCTTCGGCCGCACCCGCCGCAGGGCGCCTTCGCGCAAGGCCGCATCGAGGTCGCCGGCATCGCGCAACTGTCCCTCCGAACGTGCGCGGCGCACCGCCGCGTCCAGGGTGATCAGCATGACCACACCGAACTCGGCGGCCACGCCGGCCAGGGCGATGAAACCCACCGCGACCGCGACCGAATACGCATGACCCAGCGCCCACATCAGCCACAGGCCGCCGACCAGAGCGAAAGGCACGGTCAGCAGGATCAGCACCGCCTCGCCGACGCGCCGGAACACCGCGTAGAGCAGCACGAACACGATCAGCAGGGTCGCCGGCACCGCGATGCGCAGGCGCTCGCCGGCGCGTTGCATCGATTCGTAGCTGCCGACCCAGTGCCATTGCATGCCCTCGGGCCAGGGGCCGGCCGCGGCCAGCGCCGCCTCGGCCCGTTCGATGTAACGGTTCAGATCGGCGACGTCATGGTCGACGAACACGTAGGTCGAGAGCTGCGCATCCTCGCTGCGGATCATCGGCGGCCCGGCGGCGATGCGAATGTCCGCAAGCTGCCCGAGCGGCACCTGCGCGCCGCTGGGCGACACGATCGGCAGCTCGCGCAGGGCCTCGGGCGAATCGCGCCATTCCGATGCCAGCCGCAACACCACCGGGTAACGCTCGCGGCCTTCGACTGCGCGCGCCAGCGCTTCGCCGCCGACCGCCACCGCGATCCAGTCCTGCGCCTCCTGCATGCTGAAGCCGTAGCGGGCAAGGCGTTCGCGATCCGGGACCACATGGATCTCGCGCGCATCGGCCGCACGCTCCGCGAAGGCCGAACGCGTGCCCGCGACGCCACCCAATACCAGCGCGATGCGTTCGGACGCCTCGGCCAGCACGTCGAGATCGGGCGCGCTGACGCGCAGGCCGAGCGGCGTGCGGATGCCGCTGACCTGCATGTTGATGCGGTTGAGGATCGGCGGCACGAGCGCCGGACTCAGCCCTGGCAGCTGCAGCTTCTGCTGCAGTTCCTCGCGCAGGCCCGCCATCGTCATGCCCGCACGCCATTCCTGCTCGGGCCTGAGCTGGATCACCGTCTCGATCATGGTCAGCGGCGCCGGGTCGGTCGCGGATTCGGCGCGCCCTGCCTTGCCGAACACGCGCGCGACCTCCGGAATCGACTTGATGATGCGGTCGGTGCGCGACAGCAACGCCTGCGCCTCGGACGGCGCCAGTGCCGGCAAGGTGGTCGGCATGTACAGCAGATCGCCCTCCTCCAGCTCCGGCATGAACTCGGCGCCGCTGCGCGACCACGGCCACCAAACGCTGGCCAGGCCGAGCAAGGCGCACAGCACGACCGTGCCGGGACGCCGCAACGCGAACTCGAGCGCGGGTCGATACGCGCGTACCAGCCAGCGCGTCAGGGCGTGCTCGGACTCGTCGCGGAATCGCCCGCGCACCCAGGCGGCGATCAGCACCGGCACCAGGGTCACCGACAGCAGCGCGGCGACGGTCAAGGCCCAGGTCTTGGTCCAGGCCAGCGGCGCGAACATGCGCCCTTCCTGGGCTTCGAGCAGGAACACCGGCAGGAACGACAGGGCCGCGATCAGCAGCGAGAAGAACAGGGCCGGACCGACCTCGATCGCGCTCGCGGCGATGGCGCGCGCATGCGCCGCGCCATCGGCCTCGACGCCGTGTTCGCGGGCATGGCGTTCGAGATGCGCGTGCGCGTTCTCGATCATGACCACGGCGGCGTCGACCATGGCGCCGATGGCGATCGCGATGCCGCCCAGCGACATGATGTTCGCGTTCAATCCCTGCCAGCGCATGATCGCGAGCGCGACCAGCACGCCGAGCGGCAGGCTCAGCACCGCGACCAGGGCCGAGCGCGCGTGCCACAGGAACAGGACGCAGACCAGCGAGACGAGCAGCAGTTCCTCGCCGAGCTTGACGCCGAGATTGCGCACGGCGCGTTCGATCAGGGCCGAACGGTCGTAGGTGACGACGACCTCGACGCCTTCGGGCAGGCGCGGCGCGATCTGGGCGAGCCGCGCCTTGACCGCGTCGATCACCGCCTTCGCGTTCTCGCCGTCGCGCATCACCACGATGCCGCCGACCACCTCGCCTTCGCCGTCGAGTTCGGCGATGCCGTTGCGCGAGGCCGGTCCGAAACGCAATTCGGCGATGTCGCGCAGCAGCACGGCACGACCGTCCTTGACGATGCCGGTCGGCACCGCACCGAGATCGTCGAGCGAGCGCAGGTAGCCGACCCCGCGCACCAGGTATTCGGCGCCGGCCATCTCGATGCGGGCGCCGCCGTTCTCGGCATGGGCGGCGCGCACCGCCATCATCAGTTCGTTGAAGCCGAGGCCAAGCGACTGCAGGCGTCGCGGATCGATCACGGCCTCGTACTGGCGTACGAAACCGCCGACGCTGGCCACCTCGGCGACGCCAGGCACGCGCTGCAGTTCGAAGCGCAGCAGCCAGTCCTGAACCGAACGCAGTTCGGCCAGGTCGTGGCGGCCGCTGCGGTCGCGCAATGCGTACTGGAATACCCAGCCGACGCCGGTGGCGTCTGGGCCGAGCACCGGTTCGATGCCCTCGGGCAATTCGCCGCGCACCTGCGACAGCGCTTCGAGCACGCGCGAACGCGCCCAGTACAGGTCGGTGCCGTCCTCGAACAGGACGTAGACGAAGGCGTCGCCATACATCGAGAAGCCGCGCACGGCCTTCGCC
>CALMWD010000427.1 GCA_937873105.1 uncultured Rhodanobacteraceae bacterium | reverse complement strand
CGCCCTCGTGCACCGCCATGGCCAGCGACGCCGACCGCGCAGCGGGCAGGCTGGCGGCGCGCCGGAGGAAGCGCGCGGTGCGCAGCGCGCGGGCCAGGGGTTCCTCGCCCGAAAAGCCGAGCACCGCCCGGCATCCGTTGAAAGCCAACACATGCGCCTGGGCGCGTCGCGCAGCATCGTCGACCGACTGCGTAAAGCGCTCGATGCCGTCGCCGAGGCGTTCGGCCTGGTCGCGTCCGACCGCCTTGGCCAGCGCCCGGCAGTCGACGCCGAGCAGGACCCGGGTCGCGAGATCGGGGGCGCGCGTCGCCGGCGGCGCAGGCATCGTGCGTACCTCGCCGCCGCCCTGCGTCTTCCTTTCGGCGGCAGGCTCGGGCAGGAAACGCGACAGGTTGGTCACGTAGCCCTCGATGTCGGATTTCTCGCGCAAGTCCGACAGCAAGTGGTCGAAGGCGCGCGACAGCCGCGCCAGCTCGTCCTTGCCGGCGATGCTCAGTTTCGTCTGGTAGTGGCCGTCTGCGGCCGATTCCGCAGCATCCGCCAAGGTCCGTACCGGCTTCAGCAGCGCGCGCGCGAGCAGGTAGGACAACGGCAGCGCCGCCAACAGGGAACCGATGCCGGTCGCCAGCACCAGATTGAGGATGCGTTGGAAACCGGCGTAGGCGCGGTCGCGCGAGGTCAACGACACGGTGCCACCCAGCGCGCCGCCGGCATCCGCGTCGACCGGGCCGACGCGGGCGATCCAGTCGCGGCCCGCGAATCGCAGGTCGATGCGGGCCAGCGGCCGGGCTTCGGCAATCGCCTTGCGGATGTCGGCGCGAGTCGCGAACAAGGCCATCAGTGCCTCGGCGGTATCGCCGTCGAGGCTGCTGGCGCCGAGCAGGGACTGGTCGTTGTCGACGAAGACGTAGGCGACGTCGGCACCGCTCACTTTCGCGATGTCGGCCGCCAAGGCATCGTCGATCGCGTCGCCGAGCACGAGGAAGCCGAGCAGGTCCTCGCCGCGCAGGATCGGCATCACCGCCGCCTGCATCAGGGCATTGCCCTGACGCCACAGGCCGGACACCGGAATCGCCTCGCTGATGGCCGAGGCCAGGAACACGTCGCCCGACAGGTTCTGCTTGACGGCCTCGGTCTCGTCGGTGCGCGCGAGCACCTCGCCCTGCGGATCCAGGAAGATCCCGAGGTCGAAACCGTATTGCTCCTGGCGCTCGGCCAGCAGGTCGGCCAGCGACATGGTGCCGCCCATCACGTCGCCCAAGCCGAGGTCGACGTCGGTGGAACTCTCGAAATACTGCACGATGGCCGGATCCTGGGCGATGAACTGGACCAGGTTCTGGACCTGCTGCAATTGCGATTGCTTGCTGTTCGCCTGGACCCCGGAGCTGGTGTCCAGCGTGCGCTGGACACTGTCTTCGGCGATGCGCCGGCCCTGGACGTAGGTGATCGCCACGGCGGCGCCGACCGCCAGGGTGATCAGCATGGCGCAGACCAGGAAGATCTGCGCGGCGAGCGGCAGGCGGAAGCCGGGCTTAGTAGTGGGCATTGGGCGTTCTCGCGTAGGGCTTGCCGAACTTGTTCGTGTGCGCGGGAACGCGGCGCTTGTTGAGATCGAGCTTTAGGTCGATGCGGCTGCCCGTGCCCACCGACACCTGCTGCCTGAGCGGCGCGCCGCGGTCATGGAAGACCACGAGTTCGCCCTCGCCCTCGGGCAGGCCCTCCAGCCGGAAGCGGCCGGCGGCGTCGGCGCGGGTGTAGTACGGCGTATCCAGCACCAGGACGAAACCGAACATCGAGTGGTGCACGTTGCAGTAGACGCGCACGAGACCGGGCGTCGCGAAGACCTGGGTATGGCCGTCGCCGCGACCGTACTGGCCGGTGTCGAAGGCGTTCGCGGGCGAGGTCGAGAAGGCGTTGTGCAGGATCGGGTCCTCGTTCGGGAAACGCACCGCACTGCCCGCCGGGATCGCCAGCACGCGCGGCACGAACTGCTTGCGGCGCGTCGTCATGACGGCAGGTTCCGCGAGCGGCTGGGCCACGACGGGCGACTTGGGACGGAAGTAGATCACCGCTTCGGCGGCTTCCGACTCGCGCAAGGGCTTGCCGTTCGCGAATAGGCGCAGGGTGCCGCCGAGATCCGCCGCGAGCGCGGGCGCGGACGCCATGACCAGACACAGGAAGAAACGCAGGCGCATCAGGATTTGCTCCCGGGATCATGGGGTTCTGGCATGATCTTAGCGCAGCACTTCACCGATACCAGCGACTTTCGATAGGGCCCGGCATGGCGACGATCTCGATTACCCGCAAGCACAAGAAAAGCATGGCCGACGCCCGTGCCGCGATCGACCGCGTCGCCAAGGGCATCGCCAAGAAGTTCCAGGTCAGTCACGAGTGGGACGGCGACACCCTGCACTTCTCGCGTCCGGGCGTCGACGGCCGCATTGCGCTGGGCAAGGGCAGCGTCAAGGTGGAAGCCACGCTCGGCTTCCTGCTGATGGTGATCAAGAGCTCGGTCGAGGACGAGATCGAGCGCTACCTGGACGAGGAATTCGGCTGAGCTAGGCGCGCAGTTCGAAACCGAACGGATCCGGGTGCGCCGACAGCAGGCGCTGCATCGCGACGGTTTCGCCTTCCGTGATCGTGTCCAGGAACTCGTGCGCCGGGCCCATGGTGCGGAAGGCGGAGAAGCCTCGTTCGAGGAAGGACTGAAGTTCGCCGAAGCCGGCGCCGCGCGCCGGTCCGCGCGCCAGCTTGAGCACGCCGAGGATGAACGGCTTGCGCACGATGCTCTCCAGCTCCCGGCCGACCTCGCCGATCAGGGCGATCTGGCGTGCGCGCTGCGCCGGGTCCGAACTGGCGCGATAGGCACGACCGTAAGACCCCACGTCGATCTCGCGGTCGGGCAGATGATCGACCATGGCCAGGTCGCAGCGCACCGAGATCAGGTCCAGTTCCAGCGCATCGGCCAGCGAGGCGAGCACGCCGTTCGGCAACCAGCGCAGCATGGTCGGCAGCACCCTCGCCAGGTCGCGGTCGCGCCAGCTGGCGTCGGCGGCGCCGTAGAGGTCGGTCAGGAAGAACTCGGCGGCATCGCGGTACCGAGGGTGTTCGCGCAGACCGCCGAAGCTGTGTCCCAGGCGCGCGCTCTGCCAGCGCCGCAAGCGCGCCAGCTGCGGCAGACGATTGCGCGGTTCGAACTGCGGATGCCGCGCCCGATGCAGGTCGTGCAGCAGGCGCTGCAGGCGTTCGGCGGTGTCGCTCATGGCGGCGGAGTTTCCCCTGTCCTGTAAACGATGGTCGTAGGCGCGGCCGTGTCTCGCGACGGCTCCGCTAGAATCGACCGGTTGCAATCGCCAAGATGGAACCGGAATGCTGACTGTTCAAGCCTCGACCAAGCCCGTCCGCAAGCGACGCCATCCGCGCATCGGCTTGGCGGTCGCCGGCGGCGGGCCGATCGGCGGCATGTACGAACTCGGCGCATTGCGTGCGATGGACGAAGCTCTTGACGGCCTCGACATGACCGCCCTCGACGTCTACGTCGGGGTCAGTTCCGGCGCCTTCCTGGCCTCGGGACTGGCCAACCGGCTCGATACCGCCGAGATGTGCCGGATCTTCCTGACCGAGGTCACCGACCAGGAGCGTTTCCGCCCGGAGATCTTCCTGCGCCCGGCGATGTCCGAATACGCGAAGCGCCTGGCGGCGATCCCGCGCACCCTGCTGGGCTGGCTGGGCGACCTGGCCACGCATCCGCTGGAGACGAACTTCACCGACGTGTTCGGCCGCCTCGGCGCGCTGATCCCGACCGGCCTGTTCGACAACAACGAGATCGAGCACTTCCTGCGCAAGCTGTTCGAGTCGCACGGCCGCACCAACGACTTCCGCAAGCTGCCGCGCCAGCTCTACGTCGTCGGCGTGGAACTCGACACCGGCAAGACCGTGCGCTTCGGCGCCGAGGGGTACGACCACGTGCCGATCTCGCGCGCGGTGCAGGCGAGCGCCGCCCTGCCCGGCCTG
>CALMWD010000426.1 GCA_937873105.1 uncultured Rhodanobacteraceae bacterium | reverse complement strand
TACACGGCGCCGCCGATGGGTATCTTCGCCATCTTCCCGCAGCGCAAGCACCTGCCGCTACGTGTGCGCCTGTTCGTGGATCATCTGAAAAAGGCGTTCGGCGACTCGGTTTGCTGGAGCGCCGCGTAACGTGTCGACCGCTTAATCCGGCATCGCCTCGGTCAGCGGCACTGCGATCCGCTGCCGCTTTTCGAAGCGCATGAGTTCCTTGACGCCGAGCCGGCGCAGTCCTTCGATGGCGCTCCGGAAGTGCCGTCCGACGTGGTGCGGCGCGTGCGAATCGCCGCCCAGCGTCAGCGGCACGCCGGCCTCGGCGAGCAGGGCGACGGTTTCCCAGCCGGGCATGAACTCGCGCGCCGGATTGTCGAGGCCCGAGGTGTTGATCTCGACCGTGATTCCGGAGGCGAGCAGGTCGGAAATCAAGGGCTCGATGTAGCGCAGCATGCCGCCGGCCGGGCGATGCCCCATCTTCTTCGGCAGGTCGAGGTGGCCGATGATGTCGCAGAAGCGGTCGCGCACCATCATCCCGACCTGATGGAAATACAGCTCGCAGACGTCGTCGATCGACCATTGCTCGTACAGTTCAGGTTGCTGCAACTGCTCGAAGCCGATGTTGTGCACCGAGCCGATGATGTAGTCCCAGTCGTGCCGTTGCTGAACCTCGCGCGCCAACGGAAGCCGGCTCGGGATGTAGTCCATCTCCATGCCGAGGCGGATGTTGAAGGGTTTCTCACCGGAGCGGTCGTAGCGCGCCTGCAGCGCACGGACGTCGGCGACGTAGTCATCGAGTTCGCCGGCCTGCATGGCGTAGCACTCGTTGTTGGCGCACAGCATCCAGTGGCTGTGGTCGGAGAAGCCGAAATCGCGCAGGCCGAGGGCGACGGCGCGTTCGACGTAGGCTTCCATCGTGCCGGTCGCGTGGCGACAACGAACGGTGTGTGAGTGCAGGTCCATCAGTCCGGGCATGGCGGGGCTTTCGTGGGCAGGAGGTCAGTGGTCGTCCGGGATGCGGCGCGGGGAATCTATTACAGACCGCCGGGAATGTCGACCTGCGCAACACAAGAAGGCCTGATGTCCATCGTGAACATCAGGCCTCGATCAGGCGCGGACGAGACCGATCAGTGGAACTGTTCTTCTTCGGTCGAACCGGTAAGCGCGGTGACCGACGAAGCGCCGCCCTGGATGACTGTCGTCACGTCGTCGAAATAGCCGGTACCGACTTCCTGTTGGTGCGAGACGAAGGTATAACCGCGATCGCGCGCCGCGAACTCGGGTTCCTGCACCTTCTCGACGTACGCCGTCATGCCGCGTGCCACGTAGTCCTGCGCCAGGTCGAACATGTGGTACCACATGTTGTGGATGCCGGCCAGGGTGATGAACTGGTACTTGTAGCCCATCGCACCGAGTTCGCGCTGGAACTTGGCGATCGTCGCGTCGTCGAGGTTCTTCTTCCAGTTGAACGACGGCGAGCAGTTGTAGGCGAGCAGCTTGTCCGGGTATTTGGCGTGTACGCCCTCGGCGAACTTGCGCGCGAAGTCGAGATCCGGCTTGCCGGTTTCGCACCAGACGAGATCGGCGTACTCGGCGTAGGCGACGGCGCGCGAGATGGATTGTTCGAGGCCGGGGCGGGTCCGGTAGAAGCCTTCGGCCGTGCGTTCGCCGGTGACGAACGGCTTGTCGTTCTCGTCGTGATCTGACGTGAGCAGATCGGCGGCCTCGGCGTCAG
>CALMWD010000425.1 GCA_937873105.1 uncultured Rhodanobacteraceae bacterium | reverse complement strand
GGTTCCTGGCGCGCCATTCGCGACAAGCGCGACTGGTCGCGGTTCAGCGGTCCGGTGTTTCGTGTCCTGGCCGCCCTGAGCGCGCTGAGCGGCGCGGCGATCTTCGCCCTCGGGTACATGCGCGGCATTCCGCTGTTCATGGGCTTCGCCTTCGTCGGCCTCGGCATCGGCTACGGCAGCTGGCGCGACCTGCGCCGCGGCCCCGAGGATGCGAAGTGGTGGCTGCGCCAGCACTACCGCGCGATGATGGGCAACGGCGTGGCCACGCACATCGCCTTTCTCGGACTCGGCCTGCCGCGCCTGATGCCCGAACTGGCCGGCAGCACGCTGCAGCTGATCAGCTGGTTCGGCCCGATCGTCGTCGCCTTCGCCGCCGCGCTGTATTGGGACCGCCGCCATCCGCGCATCGTGAAGCCCGCGCTGGGCGCAAACGCAAACGCCCCGGCATGACCGGGGCGTTCGGTCGCGCGTTGCGGCGGCCGACTACTTGCCGGCGACTTCGCGTTGCGCCGCCTCGATCGAATCGACCAGGCGCACCACGGTGCGCTTCACCTGGCCGTCGCGGCCATGGCGGATCTTGATCAGGACCGGCTGGCCGGCGGCGATCGCATTGGCCGACTCGACGCGCTGCGCGACGTGGCGGCGGCGATCCTTGACTTCCAGCGTGCCGGCGGCGGCGGCGATGCGCTGGCCGTTGCCCAGGTCGAGGCTGACGCTCTGGCCGTCGGCGCTCACCTGGGTCACGGTCGTCACGATGCGGGTCGTGGCCGGGCCGCGATCCGCGGCGCTGGCTTCCGTGGCGTGGAATCCCGAGACCGAGGCGAGCGCGAGCATGAGGGCGCCCGCCTTGCCGCCCAGACGACGCTTGCGGGCCGCGGCGGCACCGATGCCGCCAACGCCGAGCGCCGCCGCAGCCATGCCGAGCAGGCCCAGTGCCGGCACCGGCACTTGCGGTACCAGAGGCGCAACAGCGGCCTGGACTTCGAGCGCACCCACATCGACCACGCCATTCACGATGCGCGGATTGCCGGCCTGGTCGGTGTTCGGCGGACCCGTGAAACCCGGGTCGCCGGCATCGATCACCGGGCTGCCCGCCGCTGGCAGGTGCGTCTCCGTGGTACCGCCGTTGAATTGAAGCGGGCCCAGCATCGGATCGACCGCGAACTGGTTGCCGCCGTTGTCGTTGATCGATGCGCCACCCTGGTTCTCGATCAGGCTGAAATCGATATCAAACGTATTGCCGCTCAGGTCGCTGTCGTTGGGCGCGATGTTGTTGGCGACGATGCTGTGGGTGATGTCGAGGAAGCCGTCGTATGCGTAGATGCCACCGCCAGTGTTCGCGCTGTTGTCGGCGATGGTCGAGTGCGCGATCCGGCCGGAATCGTCGCCGCTGTAGTAGAAGGCGATGCCGCCGCCGGTCTGGCTTGCGGCATTGCCGGACACCGTGGTGTTGACGATTTCGAAGGGTTGATCGGCTTCGTAGAAATAGATGCCGCCGCCGCGACCGGCCAAGTTGCCCGAGATCGTGCTGTCGGTGATGAACTGGGTGCCCGAGTCCGCGGAATACATGTAGATGCCGCCACCCAAGCCATAGGCGCTGGCGCCTCCGGGCGCGCGCCCGTTGTTGCCTTCGGCGACATTGCCGCTGATCGTGCTGCGGTTGATGTTGATGTCGCTGTCGGGGTCGTAAAAATAGATGCCGCCGCCGTCCTGAGTGGCCGTGTTGCCGCTAATCACCGAATCCTCGATCAGGAACGGGCCTCCGGTGTCCTCGACGTAAATGCCGCCGCCATCGTCGCCGGCGGTATTGCCGCTGATTTGCGAGTTGCGGATGGTCACGTCCATCTCGAAGCCGTCCAGCCACAAGCCGCCGCCGTCGCCGGTGGCCGTGTTGTCGCGAATCACGACACTGTCGAGCACCAGGTCTTCGTCGAAATTGACCAAGCCGGCGCCGATGTTGTCGTAGCCATTGGCGATGGTCAGCCCCGAGATACCGACGGCGATATTGCTGGCGCCGTTGTACAGGTAGAACACGCGCGAGGCGTTGTTGCCCGACACTGTCAGGTTCGCGGCGCCCGGCCCCGTGATCGTCACGGATTCGGTGATCTCCAACTGGCCCGTCGTCAGGGTGATGGTGCCGGTGACGCCGGCCTGGAAGACGATGGTGTCCGCCGCGGTATCGGCATTGGCGTCCTCAATGGCCTGGCGCAGGCTGCCGGCGCCGCTGTCGTTGGTGTTGGTGACCGTGAACGTGGCCGCTTCGGCCGCCGGGGCGCGTGCTGCGCCGACGCTGGCCGGGGCGACCATGACCGGGCCGACGGCCCCCGACTTGCCCGAATTCGAGGCATCATGCTGCTGCGACATATGTTCCCATCCGCTGACGGAAGTCATCCACAAGTGCTGAGCAAATCAAAGTTTTCCGGTCAGCCGACAGCTGCGGTGCGATCTCCGCGCGGGCCGGTGTTCGTCGTGGCTGCGCCGGGTTCGGGGGCGGCGCGCCTGGCCCGCTGGCTGGTCCGGCGCCCGGTTCGGAACCTCCGGGTGCAGGCGCTGGACGCCCTGGCCGGCCCGGACTGGCGCGCGGTCGACGACCGCTGGCCGGAGATCGACACGGCGCGGTTGCGTCAGCGCCTGGGCGAGTTCCGGCGCCCGTCCGGCGCGCGTCCCGCACGCATCGAATGCGATCCGCGGCTCGGTTTGAACGTGACCCGGCTGGCGGACTGGTTTCCGCGCGCGCGCTTCGTCTATCTGTACCGGGACGTGCGCGAAAGCCTGGGCCTGATGCTCTCGCGCTGGCTGGCGGCCGACGCGCCGCATCGGTCCGGAGTGACGCTGGCCGACGGCCGGCCCTGGATCGGCCCGTTGCCGTCCGGCTGGAGCCGCTGGACGCGGCGCCCGCTCCCCGAGGTCGTGGCCTGGCAATGGGCGACGACGACCACGCGGACGCTCGATGCGCTGGCGGCGCTGCCGCCCGAACGCTGGTGCGTGGTTGCGTTCGACCGCCTGCTGACGGACACGGACCATGAGTACCGCCGCCTGCGCGGTTTCCTCGATTTGCATCGTCCGGTCGCGGTCGTGCCCGCGTTCGCGGCGCCGGGTGAAGTGTCGCCCGATCCGGGTCTGTGGCGGCCGCACCTGGACCTGCTCACGCCGGACGTGCTCAAGCTCGCCGCAGCGGCGGCGGATCGTGCCGTGCGCCTGTTCGCCGAATCGCCGCAGACGCGCGTGTCGCGCTGAATCAGCCGCTCTCCACCCACACCGGCGCGTGATCGCTGGGTCGTTCCCAGGTGCGCGGCACGCGGTCGATGCCGGCGGACTGCACCGAGGCGCGCAAGGCCTCGCTGACCAGCACCAGGTCGATGCGCAGGCCGAGGTTGCGGCGGAAGGCCGCCTGGCGGTAGTCCCACCACGAGAACTGGCCGGGCGTGTCGTCCTTGAGGCGGAAGCTGTCGTGCAGGCCGAGATCGAGCATGCGCTTCAGCGCCGCGCGTTCCGGCGTCGAGCACAGGACCTGTTCGTGCCAGGCCTCGGGGTCGTGCACGTCGCGATCGTCCGGCGCGATGTTGAAGTCGCCCAGCACGACGAGCTTCGGATGCTTCGCGATTTCGTCGCGCAGCCAGTCGGCGACCGCGGCCAGCCAGTCGAGCTTGTAGCGGTACTTGTCGCTGCCGACTTCCTGGCCGTTCACCACGTAAAGGTCGACGATGCGCAAGTCGCCGACCGTGGCTGCGAGCACGCGGCGCTGTTCGTCGGCGAAGCCGGGGATATCGACGACCGTGTCGGTGGGCGCGGTGCGCGCCAGCAGCGCGACGCCGTTGTAGGTCTTCTGTCCGGAGGCCACGGCTTCGTAGCCCAGCGCGCGCAGCGCCTCGGCCGGGAACGCCTTCGTCTCCATCTTGATTTCCTGCAGCGCGACGATGTCCGGCTTGGCCAAGGCGAGCCATTCCTCCAGGTGCGGCATGCGCACCTTGAGCGAGTTGACGTTCCAGCTCGCGATCTTCATGCCCGCAGCCAGCGCGCCGCTTCGACGGCGTAGTAGGTCAGGATGGCGTCGGCGCCGGCGCGTTTCATGCTGGTCAGGGCTTCGAGCGCGCAGGCGCGTTCGTCGATCCAGCCGTTCTGGCCGGCGGCCTTCAACATCGCGTATTCGCCGCTGACCTGATAGACCATGGTCGGTGCGCCGAAGGCGTCCTTCACGCGCCGCACGATGTCGAGATAGGGCAGTCCGGGCTTGATCATCACCATGTCGGCGCCTTCCTGCAGGTCGAGTTTGACCTCGCGCAGGGCTTCGTCCGAATTGGCCGGGTCCATTTGATACGTGTACTTGTTGCCCTTGCCGAGGTTGCCGGCCGAACCGACGGCATCGCGGAACGGGCCGTAGAAGCTCGACGCGTACTTCGCCGAATAGGCGAGGATGCGCGTGTTCGGGAAGCCGTTGTTTTCGAGTTCGTCGCGGATCGCACCGATGCGGCCGTCCATCATGTCGCTGGGCGCGACCACGTCGGCGCCGGCCTCGGCATGCGACAACGCCTGTTTCACCAGGGCGGCGACGGTGATGTCGTTCGCGACGTAGCCGCTTTCATCGAGAATGCCGTCCTGGCCGTGGGTGGTGAACGGATCCAGCGCCACGTCGGTGATCACGCCGAGTTCCGGGAAACGCGCCTTCAGCGCACGCACCGCGCGTTGCGCCAGGCCGACCGGATTCCAGGCCTCGACGCCATCCAGCGACTTGGCCTCGGGCGGCGTGACCGGGAACAGCGCAATCGCCGGCACGCCGAGCGTCAGCGCCTCTTCCGCACGGCCCAGCAGCACGTCGATCGACAGGCGCTCGACCCCGGGCATCGAGCTCACGGCTTCCACGCGGTTCTGGCCCTCGTGCACGAACACCGGCCAGATCAGGTCGTTCGTGGTCAGCACGTGTTCTCGCATCAGTCGTCGCGAGAAGTCGTCGCGGCGCATGCGCCGCAAGCGAAGGTTTGGAAAGGTCATGGACGGCTCCTGAGACAAGGCCGGATTGTCCCAGTCTCGCAGGCATGGGCAAAGCCCAGTCGACAGATGCGCGACTTGGCAAGCTCGCATTTCTGACAGGCGAGGGCGCACCCGTGCCGGAACGAGATGGCTTTAGGCTCGGTCACGACGAGTGGTCCGGTGTGACCTGCGTCAAGGTGTTTGCGTTTCGGCTGTGATCGCGCGCACACTCGCCGCCCTTCCGATACTGGTCGACCTTGGGGGTCGTATGCGACGGACTGCTGCCCGCATTCTTGGCGTTCTGGCGTTCTGGCGTTCTGGCTGGCTGGCGCCGCCCTGGCGCAGGACTACAGCTACTACGTCTACGTCGACCGCGACGTGAATGCAGCGACCGGCTGCAGCGCGACGTATCCGGGCGGCAGCATCGCCGGTGCCGAGATCCGCATCACCGCGAACGTGGTCGGGACCACGGTCGACTCGGTCAGCACGGCCACCTGCGCCGGTGGCAGCTTCGGCGGCGAATCGGCGGCCGGCGGACCCCATCCGGTCGGCCTCAACAACGGCATCGGCGGCGCCGACGTCATCGAGTTCTCGGTCAGCCGCGGCCTGTTCGGCAGTGCCAGCGTGGTGCGCGTCGACCTGGCCAGCGAGAACGGCACGGCCGCATCGTCCGACTTGCTGAGCCTGACCGGCAACGGCGGCCCGATCTTCCTGGCCTTGAACCGCGTGGCGATTCCGGCACTGGGCGGGTTCGGCCTGTTGCTGCTGGTCGGCGCCCTGGTCTTCGTCGCGTCGCGCCGCTTGCGCATCGGCATGGCATCGGTCGGTGCCCTGCTGGTGGCGGGCGCCGTCTGGGCCGCCGGTTTCGCCACCGACGGCGCCGTCGGCGATTGGGCCGGGGTGTCGCCGCTGGCGACCGATCCGACCGGAGATGCCAGCGGACCCGACATCGGCGCCGATGTCGTGGCGCTGTTCGGCGCCGAGGAGAACGGCCGCGTGTTCTTCCGCGTCGATGCCGTCGACGTCGAGAACCAGGCGCCGATCGCGCAGGCGCAGGCGCAGACCTATCTGGAAGATGC
>CALMWD010000424.1 GCA_937873105.1 uncultured Rhodanobacteraceae bacterium | reverse complement strand
GGGATGGCGGAACTTGAAGCTTCGCGTCCACGGCGTCGACAAGCGCTCTTCCTTCTCGACACCTACCATCGAGCCGGCCTGGGCCGAGATCTCGAACGCCTGCTGTTCGAACAGGACCTGGCCGCGCACCGACCCGACCAGCCGGTGTTCCGCGTCGCAGACCGGATAGGCCGGGTAGTGGCGGGTCACGACTTCGCGCATGGCATCGACCAGGTCCATGTCGGGACGCAGGGCGAAGGGCTGCTTCACCATCACCGCGGCCAGGGGCTGTTCCTTGGCGGCGAACAGCAGTTCGCGGAAGGCGACGACGCCGACCAGGCGCCCATCCGCCTCGGTCACGAAGACATAGGTTACGAAGGCCTTCTTCACGACCTCGCGCAGCGCTTCCACGACCTCGCCGACCGTGGTCTCGGGGCGGAATACCGCCAGCGGCCGCTCCATCAGGCGACCGACCGTGCCTTCCCCGTAGTGGTGATCGAGCAGCCATTGCTGGCCGGCCCCGAACGGCGTCGCGGCGGCGATGCGCTCGCGCCGGTCGGGCGGAAACTGGGCCAGGATCTCGACCGCGTAACCCGGGTTGATGGCGGTCAGCAGTTCGGCGATGGCCGGGTCGGTCTCGCCTTCGAGCAGGCGTAGCGCTCCTTGCGTGTCTGCGCTCAGGACAGCGTCGAGCAGGCTGCGATCCATGCCGGGCTCCACAAATTCCGATTCGGTCGGGGGCCAATGTAGCGAGTGCCGGCATCGCCGCCAACGCCGGGCCGCTTGAGCGGCAGCGGCCGGCCTGCTACAAGCCGCGGCTGGATTTTCATTTTGTTGCCGATCCGGATCGCCCATGTCCCGAAGCCTGCCGCCCGAATGCCTGCCGACGCCCCCGCGCCGGGGAGCGTACGCGTGAAGGGTCCGCTGGCCGGCATCCGCGTGCTCGACCTGTCGCGCGTGCTCGCGGGGCCGTTCGCGACCCAGATCCTCGCCGATCTCGGTGCCGACGTGATCAAGATCGAACGCAGCGGCACCGGCGACGACACCCGCGAATGGGGCCCGCCCTGGCTGGTCAACGACGAGGGCGCCACCACCGAAGAGTCGGCCTATTTCCTGTCCTGCAATCGCGGCAAGCGTTCGGTGGCGCTGGAGCTGACCGACCCGCGCGCGCAATCGATCGTGCGTGCCCTGGTGCGCACTTCGGACGTCCTGATCGAGAACTTCAAGCCGGGCACGCTCGCGCGCATGGGACTCGATTACGAGAGCCTGTCGGAGACCTCGCCCGGACTGGTGTACTGCTCGATCAGCGGCTTCGGCCAGGACGGCCCGAACGCGGCCAAGGCCGGCTACGACGCGATGATCCAGGCTCAGGCCGGGCTGATGAGCATCACCGGCGAACACGGGCGCGGGCCGGTCAAGGTCGGGGTCGCGGTCATCGACATGATCACCGGCCTGTATGCGGCGAACGCGATCCAGGCGGCCCTGATCCGGCGCCAGTCCAGCGGCCGCGGCGCCTGGATCGACACCGCCCTGTTCGATTCGGCGGTGGCCATCCTCGCCAACCAGGGCATGAACTACCTGATCGCCGGCGAGATCCCCGAACGGCTGGGCAGCGCGCATCCGAACATCGTGCCGTACCAGAGCTTCCCGACCTTGAACGGCGACCTCTTCGTCGCCGTGGGCAACGACATGCAGTTCCGCCGCTTCTGCGAGATCGCCTCGGCGGCTTGGGCCGACGACCCGCGCTTCGCCTCGAACGCGCTTCGTGTCGCGAACCGGCACCTGCTGGCGCCGCTGATCAGCGAGCGCATGCGCACCCGCTCCAAGGAAGAATGGCGGCGCGCGCTCGACGACGCCGGCATCCCGTGCAGCCCGGTGCAGGACGTCGAGGAAGTCTTCGCCGATCCGCAGGTCGAGGCCCGCGGCCTGCGCTTCGACTTGCCGCACACGCTGCACACGCACCTGCCGCAGATCGCCAACCCGCTGCGCTTCGACGGCCGCCTGCACCATGCCGAACGTGCGCCGCCGCTGCGCGGCGAGCACACCCACGAGGTGCTGCTGGAACTCGGCTACAACGAGGCCCTGATCGACGAACTGGCCGCGACCGGCGCCGTCGAACTCGCCATGTGAAGCCGGGCGTTGTGGACTAGAATCGGGGCAACGCAGGAAGCGCCCATGTCCACCGCCCTACTCGCCGTTCTGGTCTCGATCGTCCTCAGCCACAGCCTGCCGGAACTGGGCCGGTTGCGTCATTACGGCTGGTTCGAGGGCTGGCTGCGCGGCGATTTCAATCCGCTCGTCGGCAGCGGCGTCTGGCGCGGCCGCCATGGCGGCTGGTGGTCGATCGGCGTTCCGCTGCTGCTGGTCGGGGCACTGCAATTCTTCCTGCATGGCGTCGCCTACGGATTCCCGTCCTTCCTGCTGGCGACGGCCGTGCTGTTCTATTGCTGGGGACCGCGCGACCTCGATGCCGACATCGGCGCGGTGACGCATGCGCCGGACCGCGATACCCGCGTCGCCGCGCTGCAGGAGATCCCGACCGACCCGCCGGCGCCGCCGCTCGGCCTCGACGGACGCAGCCTGGTCGATGCCGTGTTCCGCGCCGCGCTGACGCGCTGGTTCGGCGTCCTGTTCTGGTTCCTGCTGCTCGGCGCCGCCGGCGCGTTGCTGTACCGGCTGGTGCAGCTCGTGGCGCAGTCCGAGGCCTTCCGCAGCGCCCTGCCGCGGGCCCATGCCGACGCCTTGCGCGACCTGCATCTGGCGCTCGACTGGCCGGCAGCGCAACTGATGACGCTGGCCATGGCCCTGGCCGCCGACTTCGACGCGGTCGCTCAGAGCTGGCGCGACTTCCACCACGGCATCGGCCAGGGCTACCTGGTCCGCGACATCGGTTTCCTGTTCGCCGCCGCCCGCGCCAGCGTCGACGCCGAGGACGAAGACTTCGAGGACGAAGCCGCGAACACCACCCTGCTGCCTCTGCACCAGTCGCAGTCCCTGGTCTGGCGCATCCTCGTGGTCTGGCTGGCGACCCTGGCCCTGTTCGTGCTGGCCGGCTGGATCGGTTGATCTGACGATGACTTCCCCGGCGCGAACTCGAACGACCGCACGACCGAGGACGCTGCGCGAAGTGGTCGCACGAACCGACCCCACGCAACCCATCGACATGCACCTGCGGGAGTTTCTCGACGAGTTCTACGTCGAGCCATCGAAGGCGAAGCGACAGCGCATGCTGGAGGATGAACCCGCTCCCACGGGGAACGCGCGAGCCGATGCCTATCTCGCTGCAGTCGCCGAACATCTGGCATTTCGCCATGGGCTCGACGTTCCCGATTGGGCGCTTTCGGAAACGCGATTCCTGCATGCTCCCCATTTCCCGGCCGGACTTGAGTCGCTGAAAGCCATTACCTTGGTCGAAAGTCCGACCGCATTCCGTCGTCGGCTGATCTTCGTCGACCGCGATCCGTTGTCTCGGCCACGCCGTCGAGACTCGAGTGCGAGTGATCCATGCTGAGCAAGGCCGAGATCCTTGAGGCGCTGCGCGAGATGGATGCCCGTGCGCGCGCGGCACATCTGCTGGTCGATATCGCGATCTATGGCGGGGCAGCGCTGGTTCTTGCCTTCGATGCGCGCATTGCGACCCGTGACGTGGATGCGGTGATTCGCTCGAACTCGGCGTTCGCGCGCGATCTCTGTCGTCAGATCGCGTTAGAGCGCGACTGGCCGGAAGACTGGCTGAACGATGGCGTCAAGGATTACTTGTCCCCGCATGAGTCGTTGGACCTGATGCGCGACTTTCCGGGGGGCGAAGATGGCGGCCTGCGCGTGCACCTTGCGTCGGCCGAGTACCTGTTCGCCATGAAGTCCATGGCCATGCGCCCGGAAGGCATCGATGGATCGCACGATGTCTCGGACATCGTCGCACTCGCCAAACACATCGGGCTTTCGAGCGCGGCAGAAGCGCTGGCCCTGGTCGAGCAGTTTTATCCGCAGCGGCGCATTCCTCCGAAGGTCGCCTTCGGCGTCGAGGAAATCATGGAGCGGATCCAGGTCGAACGAAGTTCGGAATCGTCGAAGTAGATCGAGCGCACCGATCCAGACCGACTCGTGCCTAGGGCAAGGGCAGCCGCAAGATGCGCGGTGCTTCGAGTTGGTCCGGCGGCGGCAGTTGGCCGTTCGCATCGAATCGATCCCACTGGCTGTTGGCGATGTAGTGGAGCGCGCCGTCGTGGATCGTCGCGAGTGCAGGCTCGCCCCAGCCGAGCAGGTTCTGGGCCAGCACGTCGACCCGCGCGACGGCATCGCCGGAGGCATCGAGCGTGATGCGCAGGATGCGTTTCGGCGTGGTGCCGTTCTGGATCGCGATCAGGTCGCGGCCGTGCGCATACAGGCCGTCGATGCCGGTGAGCGCCGCGGGTGCCGAGGCGCGCAGCTTGCGCAAGGCGCCGCTGGCCGGGTCGACGCGCCACAGCCCGGTCGGATAGTCGGCGACGAGCAGCGCGCCCTCGCGTTCGACCATGCCCTGCGGCGACAGCAGCAGGCCGGGCTCGACCCCCGGCCGCAGCGCCTCGCGACCGGCCTCCA
>CALMWD010000423.1 GCA_937873105.1 uncultured Rhodanobacteraceae bacterium | reverse complement strand
GCCATCGCGCACATGGATGTTCCCGGCGCGCTGCGCCGCGATCGTGGTCTCGCAGCGATGCTCGCGTCCGCCCGGCGCGTAGTCGTGGCAGACGAACACGCGTGTCTCCGGCGGCAGGGCATACAGGCGCTGGATCGACTGGTACAGGCGCGCGGCGCTGCCGCCCGGGAAATCGCAACGTGCGGTGCCGCCGTCGGGCATGAACAGGCTGTCGCCGACGAAGACCGCATCGCCGACCAGGTAGCTGACGCTGTCGTTGGTGTGGCCGGGCGTGGGCACGACGCGCGCGTCCAGCTCGCCGATCCGGAACGCCTCGTCGTCGCCGAACAGGTGGTCGAACTGGGAACCGTCGACCGGGAAATGTTCGCCGAGATTGAAGATGTCGCGAAAGGTTTTCTGCACGGTCTGGATGCCGCGGCCGATCGCCAGCGTCGCACCCGGCCATTGCCGCTTCAGCCAGTGACCGGCGCTGAGGTGGTCGGCATGGGCGTGGGTTTCCAGGATCCAGGCCACCTCCAGGCCTTCCGCGCGGACGGCGGCCAGCACCTGTTCGACGCTGCGCGTGGCGGTGCGCCCGGATCGGGCGTCGAAGTCGAGCACCGGATCGATGACGGCGGCGGCCTGCGTGCTCGGGTCGCGCACCAGGTAGGTCCAGGTGCAGCTCTCCGGATGGAAGAAGGAAGAGACGATCGGGGCCATGCGTGGTCCTCAGTGCAGCCAGAGACGGGGAACGGTTTGCACGACGATGAACAGGCCCATCGTCGCCAGGAACAGCGAGAAGATTCGCCGCAGGCGGTGCTGCGGCAAACGCCCGGCCAGGCGCAGGCCGACCAGGCTGCCGCCGGCACCGACGGCGGTGAAGGTCCCGATCAGCCGCCAGTCCAGCATCAGGCCGGCGGCCGCCAGCAGGCTGGCATGCTTCGCGAAGCCGCTGAAGGCATTGATGGCGATGATGGTCAGGCTGGTGCCGACGGCGCGGTGCATGGCCAGGCCGCCCAGCAGAACCAGGGCCGGCAGGATCAGGAAGCCGCCGCCGATGCCGACGATGCCGGTCAACACGCCCACGGCCAGGCCGTCGACCATGATCCAGCGACGCGGTCGCGGCTCGCGGATCGCGGGCGTGGCCGGCGGCGGTCGCCACATCATCGCCGCGGCCACCCACATCACCAAGGCGAACACGAACAACTGCACGGCGCCGGGCACATGCCGCGAGAGCGCGGATCCGGCCACGGTACCGACCATGCCCGGCAGCCCGAACCAGAACACGCTGCGCCAATCGACCTCGCGCCGCCACATGCGCGGCAAGGCCCCGACCAGGGCGATGCCGCCGACGATGGCGAGCGAGCCGGCGATGGCGAGCTTTTCCGGCTGCCCAACCAGGTAGACCAGCACCGGCACCGTCAGGATCGAGCCGCCCGAACCGAGCAGACCGAGCGACAGCCCGATCGCGAGCGCCCCCAGCACGGCGTAGGCCATCGCCTAGGCACCCGCCTCGAAACTCTTGTCGCCCTTGAGCACGCGCCCCTCGGCGTCGCGGATCGTCACCGCCACGTCGATGCCGTCGCGCACGCTTTGCGTGACCACGCAGAACTGTTCGAACTGTTCGAGCACCCGATCCAGGTGTTCGAGCGCGCCCGGCGCCTCGGCCAGATGGATCTCGACCTCGGCTTTCGGGATGCGCCAGCGCCCTTCCGCATTGCGCACCAGCTCGCCGACGATCTCGGCGCGGATCGGGCCAGGCTGGTTCTTGAACTTGCGCAGCGCGAACACCAGGCTGGCCGACAGGCAGTTCGCGATCGCGGCCAGCAGCAGTCGCGACGGATTCGGTCCCGCGCCTGCGCCGAGCGGCGCCGGCTCGTCGGTCAGCAAGTCGGGCAATGCGTCGCCGAAATCGACGAGGAAGGCGTATCCCTGTTGCTGGGTCAGGACGACGCGGACTTCGTTGGGTTCACTCATGGCGACGACTCCGTTGGACTGATCAGCGCCTGGCCGTGGCGAGGCCCACACCGGTCTCGATGCGGAACGCGGCATGGCAGGACGTGCATTGCTCGGTCGCCTCCGCCAGTCGCGACAGGGCGGCGTCGAGACGCTGCGCGCCACGGGCTTCGTCGGCCAAGGCGTTCATGGCCGCATGCATCGGCCGTGCGAAGCTGAACCACTGTTCCGGCAACGCATCCCGGAAGTTCGAACCCGGCCCCATGCCCTGCCCGGCGCCCTGACCACGACCGGGCGCGAAACCCGATGCCGCCGCGGCCACGGCCGCCCAGTCGCCCGCCGACAGCGCAGCGATCAGCTGATGCACGCTGTCGAAGTGACGGCGCATCTGCGTGCGCAAGGCGCGCTGCTGATCGGCCGTCATCGCGATCGGCGTGCGTGCATCGGCATCCAGCGCCACTTCGGCCCAGATCATCCCGCGCAGGTCGCCCTCGCGGAATCCGGTGGCCTGGTCGCCCGGATAACGCGCGGCGATGGCCTGCGCGACCTCGGGCGCAATGGCCTCCTCCGGCCCGTGGCACATCAGACAGGGCGCCTCGACCCGCAGGCCCTTCGCGACGCGCAGCGTGGCGCCGTCGCGCAAGCTCGCCGCGAGATCGGCGACGGCTTCGCCCTGGCCCGCACGTGCCGCGAAGTCGTCGAGCACGGCGCGTTGCCATGGCGTCGGCGCATTCGCCGGACTGCGCTGCTTCAGGCTCGTGCGCCCGACGGTCGCGCCGTGGCGAGTCGCGACGGCTTCGGCGATGCGCGGCGCCTCGTCGTGACAGAACCCGACGGCGGCGACGATGCCGTCCTGCGCGATCTTCTGCTGCAAGGCCGTGCGCAGCGACTGGCCGAGATCGGCCATGGCCGCCTGCGCACGCTGCAGATCGGGATCGACCCCGGCGGTCGGCGCCGACGCCGCGGCAGCCGCGAATCCGGCCAGCAGGGTCGAGATCGACAACGCACGGATTGTGATCGGGCTCATGCAACACGCTCCGGTTCGGGCTGCTGGCGCAGCAACAAGGCGTAGTAAAGCAACGGGATCACGACCAGGGTCAGCACCGTCGACACCAGGATGCCGAAGATCAGGCTGATCGCGAGGCCGTTGAAGATCGGGTCGTCGAGAATGAAGAAGGCCCCGCCCATGGCCGCGACCGCGGTCAGCGCGATCGGCTGGGCGCGCACCGCGCAGGCTTCGATCACCGCATCGGCCAGGACCATGCCCTGGGCCCGCGCGTGGTTGATGAAGTCGACGAGCAGGATCGAGTTGCGCACGATGATGCCGGCCAGCG
>CALMWD010000422.1 GCA_937873105.1 uncultured Rhodanobacteraceae bacterium | reverse complement strand
AACGCCATCGCCAAGAACCGCGAGCTGATGGGCGCCACCGATCCGAAGAAGGCCGACAAGGGCACGATCCGCGCCGATTTCGCCGATTCGATCGACGCAAACGCCGTGCACGGTTCCGATTCGGCCGAGAACGCCGCGATCGAAATCGCGTACTTCTTCGCGGCCACCGAAATCAGCAGCCGCTGATCGGGACGCATCGTGAGCGAAGCTTCCGCCACTGCCGCGCCGGCGTCCCCCAAGGTCAACCTGTTTGACCTGGATCGCGCCGGCCTGCAGCGTTTCTTCATCGGCATCGGCGAGAAGAAGTATCGCGCCGAGCAGGTGATGAAGTGGCTGTACCACCAGCAGGTGGACCGCTTCGACGCGATGACCGACGTCGGCAAGGCCTTGCGCACCAAGCTCGACGCTTGCGCCGAGCTGGTGCTGCCGAAGGTGATGCACGAGCAGCAGTCGGCCGACGGCACCACCAAATGGGTGCTGGCCTTGCCGGGCGGCAACGCCATCGAGACCGTCTACATCCCCGAGACCAGTCGCGGCACCTTGTGCGTGTCGTCGCAGGTCGGGTGCTCGCTGAACTGCAGTTTCTGCTCCACCGCCAAGCAGGGATTCAACCGCAACCTCAGCACCTCCGAGATCATCGGCCAGGTCTGGATCGCGAACCAGCGCCTGAAGGCGCTCGGTCGCGGCGAACGCCCGATCACCAATGTCGTGATGATGGGCATGGGCGAGCCGCTGCTGAACTTCGACAACGTCGTCGCGGCGATGGACCTGATGCGCGACGACTTCGGCTTCGGCCTGGCGAACAAGCGCGTCACGCTCTCGACCGCCGGCCTGGTGCCGATGATCGACGAACTCTCCGAGAAGAGCGACGTCAGCCTGGCCGTGTCGTTGCATGCGCCGAACGACGCGCTGCGCGACCAGCTGGTGCCGCTGAACAAGAAATACCCGATCGCCGAACTGATGGCGGCGTGCAATCGCTACGTGGCGAAGCGCCCGCGCTCGTCGATCACCTTCGAGTACACGCTGATGAAGGGCGTGAACGACAAGCCCGAATACGCGCGCGCGCTGGTCAAGCTGCTGCGCCGGGTGCCGTCGAAGCTGAACCTGATTCCGTTCAATCCGTTCCCCGGCACCGATTACGAACGGTCCGATCCGGCGACGATCGAAGCCTTCAAGAAGATCGTCATGGAGGCCGGACTCATTGCGACGGTGCGCCGCACGCGCGGCGACGACATCGACGCGGCTTGCGGCCAGCTGGTCGGGCAGGTGCTCGATCGCACCCGCCGTTCGCGCGAACATCGCGCCAGGCTCGAACAGGGGAAGGTCGATGCGGCTTAGGCTCGGCGTGGTGGTGCTGGCGGCCCTGTTGTCCGCTTGCGGCGGCAGCAAGGATTTCTCGCGCGGCGAATCGACGCGCCGGCCGAATGTGGTCGATGACATCGACACGCGTCCGAGCGGCGAAGAGGCCGCGAAGATCAACATCCAGCTCGGTCAGGCCTACCTCAGCCAGGGCAAGCTCGACATGGCCATGGAGAAGCTCAGGAAGGGCATCGACCTGGCGCCGCGCAATCCCGACGGGCACACGGTGATTGCCGTGCTCTACGAACAGTTGGGCAACATCGAACTCGCCGGCAAGCATTACCAGGAGGCGCGTCGGCTGGCGCCGGAATCCGGGCTGACCGCCAACAACCTCGGCCGGTTCCTGTGTTCGCAGGGCCAGTACGACAAGGCCGACGCCCTGTTCGCTTCGGCGCTGATGGATCCGTTCTATCGCTCGCCCGAGACCGCGCTGTTGAACCGCGGCAGTTGCGCGATGTCGGCCGGCAAGCTCGACGCGGCGGCCGACAGTCTTCGCCTGGCGCTCGAGCGCAATCCGGACATGCCGGACGCGCTCTACCAGTCGGCGGTCCTGGCGATGCAGCGCAAGGATTCTCTGCGTGCCCGCGCTTTCATCGAGCGCTACCTCGGCGTCGCGCGTGTTTCGCCGCAGGCGCTGGTCTTTGCCATCCAGATCGAGCAGGCGCTCGGCAACCAGCGCGCCGTGGCGCGCTATCGCGAACGCCTGGTCCGGGAATTCCCGGAGTCCGCGGAAGCGGAATCCCTCCACAACAGCATGGGCTCACGATGACGCGCGCTCCACGTTCCCGCAAGAAGAACGCCGCGACCACCGAACCGGCCGTTGCGGCCGGAATCGCGACCGAGACCGAGTCGCTGGCGCTGCCTTTGCCGGCACAGGATGCGGCGCCGGCACCGACGCTGGATGCCGCGACGACGCCGGCCGCGTTGCCGGAGCCGGTTGCGACGACGACGGAGGTCGCCGATGACGCGGCGGTGTCCGGCGAGACGGCCGCAGCGCCTGCCGCCGCGGCGCCCAGCCGGATGACGATTCAAGTTACGGAAGACCAAGGCCAGCTCGGACAGCGCCTGCGCGCCGCCCGTGAAGCCCGCGGATGGTCGCGCGAGGATGTCGCGCATCGGCTGCACGTGCCGACGACGGTGGTGGCCGACATCGAGGCGCAGCGGTTCGAGCGTCTTGGAGCGCCGATCTACGTGCGCGGTTACCTGAGCAAGTATGCGCAGCTGCTTGATTTGCCGATGGTCGTGGTGAACCGCGCGCTCGAGGGCATGAGCGCACCGGATCTGCGCGCTTCGACCGAGGCCGCG
>CALMWD010000421.1 GCA_937873105.1 uncultured Rhodanobacteraceae bacterium | reverse complement strand
GCACGGAGTTCGACGCGATGTCGCTGTAAGACATCATCCGCAAGTCCTCCGGCGGCATCTTCAACAACGCCGCCCAGGTGTGGAACCACACCTTCTACTGGAACTGCCTGAAGCCGAACGGCGGCGGCGCACCGAGCGGCAAGCTGGCCGACGCGATCAATGCGGCGTTCGGCTCGTTCGCGCAGTTCAAGGAGCAGTTCACGAACACCGCGCTGACCACCTTCGGCTCGGGCTGGGCCTGGCTGGTGCAGCGTCCGGACGGTTCGCTCGGCCTGGTCAGCACCTCGAACGCGGCCACGCCGCTGACCGGCAGCGACCGCGCCCTGCTCACCTGCGACGTGTGGGAGCACGCCTACTACGTCGACTACCGCAACGCCCGCGCCAAGTACGTCGAGGCGTTCTGGAACCTGGTGAACTGGGACTTCGTCGCTGCGCAGATGGCGTGATTCGACGCGCCCTCGGTCATGAAGAAGCCGGCGCAAGCCGGCTTTTTCATGCGCGCAATCGCGCGATCGGCGCCGCCACCTGCGCGCGCCGGCCGAGCGCGGCACCGACGCGATCCAGCGCCTCGGCCAGGTCGGCAGCGCGATCCGCACGCAAGTTCGCATGGCCGACCTTGCGACCTTCGCGCGGCGACTTGCCGTAGTCGTGCCAGTGGCCGCCGGCTTCGTCGAGCACGACATCGCGCTCCGGCAAGGCGCCGATCCAGTTCAGCATGCAGGACACGCCGCGCGCCGCCGTGCTGCCGAGCGGGAGGCCGAGCACGGCGCGCAGGTGATTTTCGAACTGCGACACTTCCGCGCCCTCGATGGTCCAATGCCCGGAGTTGTGCACGCGCGGCGCCATCTCGTTGGCGAGCAGGTGGCCATCGCGCACGAACAGTTCCAGCGCGAACACGCCAACATAGTCGAGCGCTTCGGCGACGCGGCGCGCGGCGGCCAAGGCCGCTTCGCGCAACGCATCGTCCACGGCGGCCGGCGCCAGGCTGGCCGCGAGGATGCCGGACTCGTGCCAGTTCTCGGTCAGCGGATAGGCGCGGAATTCGCCGTCGCGCCCGCGCACCGCCACGACCGACACTTCGCGCTCGAAGGGCACGAAGGCTTCGAGGAGCAGCCCGACGCGCTCGGCCTGCGCGCCGAGCGCTGCCCACGCGGCATCGAGGTCCTGTTCGGCGCGGATCCGGAACTGGCCCTTGCCGTCGTAACCGAGCCGACGCGTCTTCAGGATGGCCGGCAGGCCGACCTCGCGCGCGGCGCGTCCCAGGTCCTCGCGCGTGTCGACGGCCGCGAAGGCCGGCACGCCGATGCCGAGTTCGCGGAACAGCGATTTCTCAGCGAGCCGATCCTGCGCCACCGCCAGCGCCCGCGGGTTCGGGAACACCGGCACTCGCCGCGCCAGCCATTCCGCGCTCTCGGCGGGCACGTTCTCGAAGTCGAAGGTGACCACGTCGACGCGACGCGCGAATTCGGCGAGCGCCTCCTCGTCGCGGTAGTCGGCGCCGAGCAAGGGCACGAATTGCGCGGCGCAGGCGTCGGCGGCGCTGTCCAGCACCAGAAAGCGCAGGCCGAGCGGCGCGCCGGCCAACGCCATCATGCGCGCCAGCTGCCCGCCGCCGAGGATGCCGACCGTGATCATGGCGAACGCGGATCCGGCTGGCTCAGCACCTGCTCGGTCTGGGCGCGACGGAACAGATCAAGCGACTTCGCGACCGCCGCGTCGTGTGTCGCCAGGATGGCCGCGGCGTAAAGCGCCGCATTGACCGCGCCGGCCGCGCCGATCGCAAACGTCGCGACCGGAATGCCGGCCGGCATCTGCACGATCGAGAGCAGTGAATCGACCCCATTCAGCACCTTCGACTGCACCGGCACGCCGAGCACAGGCAGCGCCGTCTTCGCCGCGAGCATGCCGGGCAGGTGCGCCGCGCCGCCGGCGCCCGCGATGATGGCCTTGAGGCCGCGCGCCGACGCCTGTTCCGCATAGTCGAACAGCAGGTCGGGCGTGCGATGCGCCGACACGACGCGCACTTCGTAGGGGATCGCCAGCCGCTGCAGGGTTTCCTCGCTGTGCTTCAGCGTTTCCCAATCGGAACGCGAACCCATCACGATGCCCACGAGGGGCGCGTCGTTCGAAGTGGACATGCACGACTCCATGGAATGGACGGCGCAGGGCCGTCGCGACGGCTGCTATCTTAGCGCCCGCTTCCATGGCGACGTGATGACTGATGGCCCTCGATCCACGATTCCTTTCCATCCTCTGCTGCCCGGTCAGCAAGCGCGCGCTGAAGCCGCTGTCGCGCGCCCGGCTCGGCTTCCTCAACGACGCGGTGCGCGAAGGCCGCGTGCAGAACGTGGCCGGAACGGCGGTGACCACGATCGTCGCCGACGCCCTGATCAGCGACGACGACAAGGTCATCTACCGCATCGACGACGGCGTGCCGGTCTTGCTGCCCGAGGAAGGCATCGGCACCACCCAGTTCACGGATTTCCCGGCGTGACGCTGGCGCCGCCGGAACCCGCGCTCGTCGACGCCGACGTGCGCCGCGCCCTGGCCGAAGACCTCGGCGACGGCGACCTGACTGCCCGGCTGTTGCCCGCCGGCCAGCGCATCGAGGCCGAGATCATCACCCGCGAGGACATGGTGCTGTGCGGCCGCGATTGGGCCGAGGCCTGCTTCCGTGCGCTCGATCCGGGCGTCGAGATCGACTGGTCCCACGCCGACGGCGACCGTCTCGCCGCGAACGCGCGTCTGTGCCGCATCGAAGGCGCGGGTCGCGGCATCGTCAGCGCCGAGCGCTGCGCGCTGAATTTCCTGCAGACGCTCTCCGGTACCGCGAGCACGACGAGACGCTACGCGGACGCGCTGGCGCACTCGAAGACGCGCGTGCTCGACACCCGCAAGACCCTGCCGGGCCTGCGCCTGGCACAGAAGTACGCAGTGCGTTGCGGCGGCGGCACCAACCATCGCATCGGCCTGTTCGACGCGATCCTGATCAAGGAGAACCACATCGCCACGGCCGGCTCCATCGCCGCGGCGGTCGCGAATGCGCGCGTGATCGCGGGACCGCGCATGGTCGAGATCGAAGTCGAAAACCTGCGCGAGTTCGAGGAGGCGCTGGCGGCGCGTCCGGACCGGATCATGCTCGACGAACTGAGCGACGCCGACGTGCGCGAGGCCGTGCGCCGCAATGCCGGCCAGGTGGAACTGGAGCTGTCCGGCGGCGTGTCGTTCGAACGGCTTGCCGAGATCGCCGCGCTCGGGGTCGACTACGTGTCGGTCGGCGCGCTGACCAAGCACCTGCGCGCCATCGACCTCAGCCTGCGCGTGCTGCGGCGCTGGTAGGCGCCGCAGCCGCGGTCTTCCTCAGAACTTGACGATGCCGGCCGCCCACAGCGCGGCGATGATCGCCGCGGTGCCGAGCACGCCCATCAGCAGCCACTTGAGCTGACCGCCGCCGCCCGCAGCCGCCGGCGCCGGCTTGGCCACGACCGGCTCGGCCGCCTTGGCGACCTGCTGCATTTCCAGATGCGGCGCGACCAGCATGAAGCGCACGGTGTCCAGGCGCAGCTCTTCGCCCGGCTTGAGCATGCCGGTGTGGACGCGCTTGTCGTTGATGAAGGTGCCGTTCGCCGATCCCATGTCCTCGACCGCGACGCCGTCCGGCATGACCTGCAGCTTGGCGTGCTGGCGCGAGACTTCGTCGGTGGGGATGCTGATGTCGCATTCGCCGGCGCGGCCGACCGTCATCGTGCCGACCAGGGCGAAGGTCTTGCCGAAGGTGCTGCCGGACACGCCGCGCAAGACGAACTTCGGCAGCGCCTGGCGCACGCGCGTGCGGCCGTCGTCTTCCGGTTCCTTGCGCGCGGCGGCGGCTGCGGCCTGCATGCGTTCGCTGGCCAGAACGCGCGTGCCGACCTTGCCGAACAGGATGATGTCGCCGGGCTTGAACGCGGTCTCCTGCATGACCTGGCGGCCGTTCAGGGCGATGCTGTTGGCCGGGTTCAGGACCTTGATGGTGCCGTTGCTGCCGTCGAAGCCGAGTTCGCAGTGCTGCGCGGCAATGCCCGGCGCCATCAGCAGGATGTCGTTGCCGGCGGCGCTGCCGACGCGGGTGGTGCCGAGCTTCAGCTCGACGGGTTCGTGTTCGCCATTCGGGAACAACAGCTTCATTGGGGTCGAACTCCTGGTGGGTCAGTCGATCTCGCGCACGACGCGGAAACCGATGGTGTTGAATCCGGTGTCGGCATCGAAAGTGTCGCGCTGCTTCGGGTCGAGCTGGTCTGCGGTCGACAGCCAGGCGCTCCCCATCGCGACGCGGCTGCTGCAGCTGGATCCGCAGTCGCTGACCCATTCGCGCACGTTGCCTGCCATATCGTACAACCCGCCCGGGGCATCGTAACGGCGGACCGGGGCCGTGCCGACGTAGCCATCGTCGCAGTCCAGGGCATCGCGCTCGCGATGCTCGGCGTGGTAGCGCCGGTCGGCGATGTTGGCGCGACATTGGCGGGTGTCGGCGCCCTGCGCGGCGAGCGCGGTCCACTCGGCGGCGGTCATCGCGCGATAGCGTTTGCCGGTCTGCTTGGACAGCCACGCGACATACGCCTCGACATCGCGCCAGGCCACGCAGACGACCGGATGGCTCGCCTGCTGCGCGAACCCCGGAGACTGCCAGGTGCGTGTCTTGGAGCTGCGGAAGATGGACTCGCGGTCGCG
>CALMWD010000420.1 GCA_937873105.1 uncultured Rhodanobacteraceae bacterium | reverse complement strand
TAGACGGTACCGGTCCAGTAGTCCAGCTCCATGTCGCGGATGCTGGTGGAGATCACCCGCTGCAGCGCGAACGCCGGCAGCGCCGGTACCTGCGGCGGCAGGTAGTCGTCGCTGGTGCCTTCGCCGCGGATCGCCGCGATCGGCAGCACCAGGTCGCCGATCTGGTTCTTGCGCTTCAGTCCGCCGCACTTGCCGAGGAACAGCACCGCCTTCGGACCGATCGCCGACAGCAGGTCCATCACCGTGGCGGCATTGGCGCTGCCCATGCCGAAGTTGATCATGGTGATGCCGTCGAAGGTCACGCTCGGCATCGGCCGGTCCAGCCCGCGCACCTCGCCGCCGCCGATGACGCGCCGGAACACGTCCAGGTAGCCGCCGAAATTGGTCAGCAGGATGTGTTCGCCGAACTCGTCCAGCGGCACCCCGGTGTAGCGCGGCAGCCAGTTGGCGACGATCTCTTCTTTTTCTTTCATCGTATTCTCCCTTCGTATTCCCGCCATTGTAGGCGGTCGCCGCTGGCATTCGCAGGGCGAACGGCGGACACTCGCCCACGGAGGGTAAGACCATGACGCGAACCCTGATCGAGCATGTGGACACGGAGCTCGGGCGCTGGCTGCACGCGATGCGCCTGCCGCCCGCCGACCTGGCCGCCGACGTCGCGATGTTGTGGTTCGGCGACGGCCAGACCCACTACCGCCGCGACCGCATCCTGCCGCGCGGCTGCGTGCACCTGCTCATCAATCTCGGTCCGCGCCAGTTCTTGGTGACGGCCGCGGGCGAGCGCATTCCGTTCGACGACTTCTGGATTTCCGGCATCCAGGATCGCTACCTAGACACCGAAGCCCCGGCGGGCGCCTGCCTGCTCGGGGTCGCCTTCGCGCCGGGCGGCGCCTGGCCCTACCTGCCGATGCCGCAGAACGTCCTGCGCGGATTCAATGGCGAGATGGCCGCCGTGCTCGGCGACGGCGCGATGACGCTGCGCCAGCGCCTGCTCGAACGCGACGACGTCGAGGCACGCTTCGTGCTGGTCGAGGATTGGCTGCGGCGACAGCGCCGGCCGCATCGCGTCCGCCATGCCGCGGTCGCCTCCGCGCTTCAGGCCTTCTCCCGGGCCGGCACGCCTCGTATCGCCGCGCTCGCGCGCGATTGCGGCGTCAGCGAACTTCGACTCGGGCAGCTATTCGATCGCGAAGTCGGCCTGTCGCCGAAGGTCTGGTCAAGACTCGTGCGTTTCCAAGCCTGCCTGTCGGCGATGCGTGATGGCATCGGTTCGGCCTGCGAACTCGCCGATCGCTTTGGATACGCCGACCAGGCGCACATGAGCCGCGAGGTGCGCGCTTTCTCCGGATATGCCCCTTCGGAACTGATGGCGCGCCCGAGCCCGGATGCGATGACCGTCGTCGTCGCCTGAGGCTTCCGATTTCTTCAAGACAGGACGAATTCGCGCGCCGATACTGACCCCCCGCCCAACAGAGGACCCGCCATGCCCGACATCAATATGCTTGCCGTGGTCGTCGCCGCGCTGTCGAGCTTCCTGCTCGGCGGCCTGTGGTACTCGCCGGCGCTGTTCGGCAAGACCTGGCAGGTCGAAGCCCGCGCGCCGGACCAGCCCGGCCACCCGGCCAGGGTGTTCGGCGGCGCCTTCGCGCTGAGCCTGATCGCCGCCGGCGTGTTCGCCCTGTTCCTCGGTCCGAAGCCGGCCTTGCCGTTCGCGGTCGGCGCCGGTGCCGCGGCCGGACTCTGCTGGGTCGCGTCCGGCTTCGGCATCAATTACCTGTTCGCGCAACGCAGCTTCAAGCTGTGGCTGATCGACGGCGGCTACCACACGCTGCAGTTCACGCTTTACGGCCTGGTGCTCGGTCTATGGCACTGATGCGCGCCACCCCGCTTTTCTTCGTCCTGGCCGGCACCGTCGCCGCCGACGACGCGTTCGCGCCCTTCGCGCCGATCGCGCCCTTGGTCGGCCATTGCTGGCGGGCGCCGATGGACCAGCCCGGCATGCACGACCTGCAATGCTTCGAGTGGATGTTCGAGCGCAAGTTCGTGCGCAACACGCATGTGGTGACGAATCCGCAACCGATCTACTCGGGCGAGACCATCTATCGCCACGACCCGGACGCGAAGCAGCTCGGATTCCACTATTTCACCAGCACCGGCGCGCTCAGCCAGGGCCACCTGCATCCGACCGAGAACGGTTACCTGATCCCGGAGACGCATGTCGGCGCGGACGGCAAGCGCACCGAGCTGCGCAGCCGCTTCGAGATCCTCGACGCCACGCATTTCCGCGTCCGCACCGAGATCCTCGAAGGCGAAGCCTGGGGCATCCGCGGCGAACGCCTGTACACCCGCACCGATGCCGACGCCGCGCTGCGGTCGGCCGTCGTCCTGGAACACGAGGGGCGCAAGTACGCGCTCGCGTTCAGCCGCTCGACCGACGAAGGCTGGAGCGTGGTCCGGCTCGACGCGAACGGCGAAACCGTGTTCTCCGCCGACGCGGCGGCGGACTGCTGGGCCTGGGGCACGCGCGACGGCACGCTGTTCCTGCTCTCGCAGGCGAACGCCGACGGCGGCGCCAAGGGCTGGCGCGCGTATCGCGTGCAGGCCGACGGGTCGGGTTTCACCCGCATCCATGCCGATACGGTGGCGGACGGTTACCTCGATCGTTCGCCCGACGGCCGCACCTGGGCCGCCGAGCGTCGCGTCGGCGCACACAAGCGCATCGTGCTGTTCGAAGAGGGCGGGGCATCGCCGCGCAGCTTCGGCGACGAAAAGGCCGCCTACGACGACGCCGACCCGCAATTCTCGCCGGACGGCAAGCGTCTGCTGTTCCGCTCGAATCGCGGCGGCGCCTGGGAGCTGTACACGGCCGACCTCGACGGCGGCGATCCCGTGCAACTGACGCGCGACGCGGCCAACGACGCGATCAGCAAGCACGCCTATGGCGGCGAAGGGCCGCCGCGCTGGTCGCCGGACGGCAAGCGCATCGTCTGGATGCGCAAATTCCCAGAGCGCGGCTACGACCTCTGGACGATGGATGCCGACGGCAGCAACGCCAGAGCGCTGACCGACAACGGCATGATCGACGACGCCTATCCGTCCTGGTCGCCCGACGGGCAACGCATCGCCTTCGACTCCAACCGCGACGGCAACAACGAGATCTACCTGATGAAGGCCGACGGCAGCGACGTCGTCCGCGCAACCTACACACCCAAGGCCGAACTCGCGCCGCTTTGGATCCGCATCGACTGAGGCGCCGCGTATCATCGGGCGTTTCCGACGGAAGCGCCCGATGACCGACCCTCGCCCGATCTGTGCCCTGACCATCG
>CALMWD010000419.1 GCA_937873105.1 uncultured Rhodanobacteraceae bacterium | reverse complement strand
CCAGATCGGTGAGCAACGAGGCGCGCAACTCGGCATCGAGACTGGCGTCTTCGCGCAGGCGCGCGGCGCCCTGGTCGACGAGTTCGCGCGCGGTCAATGCCCTGCCGTCGAGGGCTTGCGGATCGGCGGCCTGGAACAGTTCGCTCAGCACGCGGCGTGCGGCGTCGGCGCGTTGCGCCTGTTCGCGCGCGCGCTCGGCCTGCCACGCCGTGGCGACGACGCCGGCAGTTGCGACCACGAACAGCGCAGAAGCCACGGCAGCGCCAAGACGATGGCGGCGAACGAACTTGCGCAGTCGCTCCGGCCAGCGTGTCGGGCGCGAGCGCAGCGGGCGGTGTTCGAGCCATGCGCGCAGGTCTTCCACAAAGGCCTCCGCGGTGGGGTAACGATTCGCAGGGCGTCGCGCCAGGGCGGTGGAGACGATTTGCTCGAGGTCCCGATCCAGGGCGCGACGAAGGGCGTCGAGCGAGAGCGCCCGCCGCTGTGCGAGGTCCAGGGGGTCGGCGTTTCTGCGCCCCGATCCCTCGCCGCGTCGCGACAGCGCCTGCCGCAGGCCTTGCGGTTCCTGAGCGAGGATCGCGCTCGCGGCGTGTCGTCCCGGGGCAACGACGTAGGGCAGCCGGCCGCACAGCAGTTCGAACAGCACGAGGCCCATCGCATGGATGTCGGTCGCGGTGCCGACCGCTTCGCCCAGCACTTGTTCCGGTGCGGCATATTCAGGCGTCATCGGTGCGGCGGCGGGGGCCGTCAGCGGATGTTCCGCGACGTCGTCGAGCAGCTTGGCGATGCCGAAATCGAGCAGCCGCACCCGCCCGTTCGCATCGACCAGGATATTCGAGGGCTTGAGATCGCGATGCACCACCAGGTTGCGGTGCGCGAAGCCGACCGCGTCGAGCACCTGCAGGAACAGGGTCGCGCGGTCGCGCAGCGGCAGGCGCTGGGTGTCGCACCAGCACAGCAGGTCCTGGCCGTCGATGTACTCCATCGCGAGCCAGGGCGAGCCGTCCGCGGTGACTCCGCCATCGATGAAGTGGGCGATGTGCGGGTGTTGAAGTCGCGCCAGGATCGAGCGTTCGCGTTCGAAGCGCCGCACCAGGGCACGGTCGCCGAATCCGGTCGCCAGCAACTTCAGCGCCACCGTCTGGACGCCGCCGTCGACGTCGCGTTCGGCGCGGTAAACCACCCCCATGCCGCCGCGCCCGATCAGTGCCGTCGGCCGGTAGGGGCCGATCGACGCGGGCAGGGCGACCGGGTTGTCGGCGAAGCCCTCGAGCAGGTCGCGGGCCTCGCCCTGCAGCAGCGTCGCGTCTTCGGCGTGCGCAGCGAGCATGGTCAGCACCTCGTCGCGCAGGACCGGGTCGCCGTCGCAGCTCCGGGTCACGAAGTCGCAGCGATCCCCCTCCGGCAGGTCCAGCGCCTGCTGGAACAGGGCCTTGACCCGCCCCCAGTCCGCGCCTGCGGTCATCGTGCGGCAGTGCCCTGCAGGTCGCGCAGCAGGAAGGCGCGGGCGGTATCCCAGTCGCGGCGCACGCTGCGGTCGCTGGTGCCGAGGTCGGCAGCGATCTCCTCGAAGGTGAGGCCGGCGAAGAAGTGCGCTTCGACGATGTGTGCGAGCTGGCCGTCGCGGGCCTCGAGCCGGGTCAGCGCCTGGTCGATGGCGAGCAGATCGCTGACGCGATTCTCGCCCGCCACGCCGATCGCCCCCGACAGATCGGTCCGGATCACGTCGCCGCCACGTTTTTCGGCCGCGCGTCGGCGTGCTTCGTCGACGATGATCTGGCGCATCGCGCGGGCGGCCAGCCGAAAGAAGTGCTGGCGGTCGTTCAGGGGGTGCGACTGGCCCGGCAGCAGCTTGAGGAAGGCTTCGTGCACGAGGGCCGTCGGCGACAGGGTGGCCTGGGCCTGCGGCCCGAGGGAGCGGCTGGCGATGCGCTTCAGCTCGCCATAGACCGCCGCGAAGGCATGTTCGGCAGCGTCGGCATCGCCGCCGCGCGCACGATTCAGCCAGTCGGTCAGTTCGCCCACCGTCGTCTTCCCCAGGAGTGCCTGTCGGAGCATACCGGCAGGCCCTTCGGAAGCGCTTGTTAAGGGGCCGTTGACCGGCTGTGGTTTTTTTGCGACGATGTCGCGCATCCGCAACAGCCAGTGCCCGACATGCACGTTCGCCCCACGCTCCTGCCGGCTTTGATCACCATCGGCCTCGCCGTTGGCCCGATCACCGTGCACGCGACCGATTGGCGCGACTACGCCCGCGTGGCGATGACGCCGGAGTTCGCCTGGGCCGAGTCCGAGCCGGCCTCGACCCCGGACGCCCGCGACGGCATGGCCAGCGCCTTGGCCGATACGGTACGCGCCGAGTTCCAGAGCGCATTGACGCGGCAGATCGTCGAGGTCCAGTTCTCGCAGTCGCGCGGCAACGACTTGGCCGCGTCGAACGTCGCTTCCCTGTCCTTGATGGACGAAGCGGCGCCGGGCCTGAATCGCCAGATCGCCGGGCTTCAGTTGGCGCACGAATTCGATGGCGGTGCCCGAATGGGCGCCGGCATCGTGGTCGCCGAGCAGCAGTTCGCCTCGTTCGGTTTCGGCTCCGAGCAGATCGACCGCGCGGACCGCCTGCGATGGGTCGTCGGTGGCGAATCGTCCACCGCAGCCGGCGTGCGCCTGAACTACGTCCAGCCGATGGGGAGTCTGTGGTCGGTGCAGGCCGCGCTGCAATCGAAGATCGACATGCAGCCGTTCCAGTCGTATCGCGGCGTTTTCAGCGATCCGGGCGATTTCGACATTCCGGCCGAAGCGGAAGTCTCGGCGCGCGTGGCACTCTCGCCTGTCCTCGGCGTGACTTTCGGGTCGCAGCGCGTCATGTACAGCGAACTCAAGGCCTTCTCCAGCTACGCCTTGCCGGAACGCTTCCTGTCCCTGCTCGGCGACGGCACCTCCCCGGTCTTCGCCTGGCGCGATTTGACGGTCTACAACGTCGCGCTTGACTACGCGATCGGCAAGTCCTCGCGGCTCGATTTCCGCTATTCGACCCAGCAGCAGCCGGAGCCCAGCTCCACCCTGCTGTTCGAGGCGCTGCGCGAAGAATTCACCGACCGCAACATCGCGATCGGCCTCACCCATCGTTTCGACCGGGCCGGCGAATTGCGCCTTGCCGCCAGCCATGCGCCGGTCGAGTACTTCCTCGGCACCACGTCCGCGCTGGGGCGCGGCGATGCCGGTGGCGACCAGTTCGAATTCGAAGCGCGTTGGCGCGTCGACTTCTGAAGGCTTTACAGGGCTAAAGAACATTTCGGGCTCCCTTCGGAGCCCATTTTTTTGGACCGATGTCTGATCTCGGGCGGTAGCCCGGTAGTTGAACCTCCGGCAACGCCGGGCGGGCGCCGGGAACTCGCGCCACCGCTGCGGTTCCCAGTCGCGTCCGTTTGCGTCTTTCCGGACTCGCCGTGACAATACGCGACCCTTGGGCTTTGTCGACACCTATCCCGGCGCAGGCCGGTTCCAACCTGGAGCACACAAGAATGAAGCAGTTCCTTCGCAGCACTCTCGCAGCCGCGGTCGCGGTCGGTCTGGCCCTGCCGCTGTCGGCGAGTGCGCTCGACAAGTTGACCACCGAAAAGGAAAAGGTCAGCTACATGGTCGGCCTCGACCTCGCCAACGGTGTCGGCCAGATCAAGGACGAAATCGACATCAATATCGTCGTCGAGGCCATGAAGACCCAGCTCGCCGGCGGCAAGTCGCTGATGACGCCGGAAGAATCGCAGGCCGTGCGCCAGGCCTTCATGACCAAGCTGCAGGCGGCCCAGCAGGCCAAGACGGCCGAACTGGCCGCGAAGAACAAGGCCGAGGGCGACAAGTTCCTGGCCGAGAACAAGGCCAAGCCGGGCGTGAAGACCACGGCCTCGGGCCTGCAGTACCAGGTCGTCAAGGAAGGCACCGGCAAGAAGCCGACCGCCGAGTCGACGGTCAAGGTGCACTACACCGGTACCCTGCTCGACGGCACCAAGTTCGACAGCTCGGTCGATCGCGGCGAGCCGGCCCAGTTCCCGCTGAACGGCGTCATCGCCGGCTGGACCGAAGGCCTGCAGCTGATGTCGGTGGGTTCCAAGTACAAGTTCTTCATCCCGTCGAATCTGGCCTACGGCGACCGCGCCACGCCGGGCCCGATCGGTCCGAACGCGACCCTGGTGTTCGACGTCGAGCTGATCGACATCGTCAACTGATCGCGGACGGCCGCGAACCCGCGAAACGCCGGCGCAAGCCGGCGTTTCCGTTTCGGCCACTGCGCGCCGCGGTCGCCGCGGCCATCCGCGCTCGCTAACATCGAACGCATCCATTTCGCATCGGAAGCACGGACATGCACGTCACGATTTTCGGGACCGGCTACGTCGGCCTGGTCACCGGCACCTGCCTCGCCGAGGTCGGCAACAAGATCCATTGCGTCGACATCGACGCCCGCAAGGTCGAAGGCCTGAACAACGGCCTCATCCCGATCTACGAGCCGGGCCTGGAAGAACTGGTGCACGCCAACCACAAGGCCGGTCGCCTGCAGTTCACGACCGATGCGGCCGCCGCGATCCGCCGCGCCGAAATCATCTTCATCGCCGTGGGCACGCCGCCGGGCGAGGACGGCAGCGCCGATCTCTCGCACGTGCTCGCGGTGGCGCGCACGATCGGCCAGCATCTCGACAAGCACGCCATCGTCGTCAACAAGTCGACGGTGCCGGTGGGCACCGCGGATCGCGTGCGCGCGGCGATCTCGGCCGAACTCGCGAAGCGCGGCGCGACGACGACGTTCGACGTGGTCTCGAATCCGGAGTTCCTGAAGGAAGGCGACGCGGTGAAGGATTGCATGCGCCCGGATCGCATCGTCATCGGCTCGGACAGCGCGCACGCGATCGAGCGCATGAAGGCGCTGTACGCGCCGTTCAACCGCAACCACGAACGCATCGTGCTGATGGACG
>CALMWD010000418.1 GCA_937873105.1 uncultured Rhodanobacteraceae bacterium | reverse complement strand
GCCGGCATCCACGGCGGGCACGTGTTCAACAGCGCCCTGTATCTGAACATCACCGATGCGCACAGCCTGCGCGATCTGTTGCGTGCGCCGTTCTCGCTGCAGCGCCTGCAGGGAGACGCGTTGTGGCAGGGCGTCTCGGTGCCGCGCCTGACCGCGAGCGCCGTCTACACGCCCTTTCTGCTCGACAACCGCGCCCTGGTGCCGTTCGCACCGACCGCGGGACGCGCCGACGACACCGTCTTCCTCGGGCTGTTGTCGGCAATGGCACCGGAGAGCAACTTCGCGATGCTGCCGATGCTGGTCGGGCATGCGCCGGTCGAACATCGCGATCGCCTGGACGCCATGTTTCGCGACCTGCTCGTCGACGGCAACACGTATCTGTCCAGCCAGGCGCACCAATTCTCGCCGGCGCTGCCCGAAGGCGATCGCAGCACCCGCCTCGCGGCCGTGTCCGCATGGGCGGCCTGCGCCGGCGCGCGCGACGCGGCGGCGTGGCAGGCCGACGTGACGGTCTGGCGCGACCGGGTCGTTGCCGGCGCGCTCGACGCGCTCGAACAATCCCTGCGCATGGCCGGGCCGGATGCGCCGGGCGAATGGCGGCAGGCCGTCGCGCGCGCGATGGCGGTCAACCGTGCATCGATGGCGCAGCCGGCGTCGCAAACCCTGATCGACGAGGCGCGGCACTGCGTGCGCCAGCTGGCCGACGCCGCGGGCCCATGGATGCATTGGTGGATGCAGGCGGAAGCCGGCTGGGCCAACGAATGGCGCGCGCGCTTGCGCGTGCGCGGCTGAGGGTCACCACAACGGTCGGTTGAAGTCGAACTCCGGCTGCGACAGGGCCGGGCCGAAGGCATTGCCGACGCCGTAGTCGATGCCGAGCCGCGTGTAGATGTGCGCATGCTCGAGCGTGTTCATGCCGGGCGCGACCACCATGGCGCCGAGCTGGTGCGCCTTGCGCACCAGGGCGACCAGGGTCGGGCTGGTGCTGTTGGCCGAGGCCGTCGCGTCGAGCAGTTCGGCGTCGAGGCGCAGCACGTCGACCGGCAGTTGCGTCAGCACATGCACCGCCGCGAAGTCGCGGCCGTAGTCGCTGAGACCGAAGCGGAAGCCTGCTTCGCGCAGGCGTGCGATCGGCGCGTTCAGGGCCGCGCGGTGGTCGAGCAGCTCCGCGCCGGTGAGTTCGAAGGTGAAGCCGCCGCCGGCGAGCTGGCGTTCCGCCATCGCCGCGAACAGCCAGTCCATCTCCAACGGGTCGAGCAGCCAGTCGCTGGTCACCGGCATCAGGAAACGCAGGGCATGGCGACCGCTGCGCGCCTCTTCTCGCACGCCGAAGGCGATCTCGAAACGGGCGCGTTCGAGCGCACTGCGCACGCCGAGTTCGCTGGCGACGCGCGCGCACAGGGCGTAACCGCCGCGGCTGCCGGCGTGGGCGGCGCTGCCGAGGAAGAACTGGAAATCGAACTGGTCGTGCAGGCTGCCCTTGAGCGGGATCAGCGGGCGGTACTCGATGCGCAGGTTGCGCGGGTCGAGCGGGCGGCTGAGCACCGCGCGCACGGCCAGTACCGGATCGGCGGGCGCGCTGTCGTCCGCGGCCGACCACAACGCGATGTTGCCGCCGCGCGCCTGGGCCTCGGCGCAGGCGCGCTCCGCGGCCTGGATGGCGGCATCGGCGTCGATGGGCGCTTCGTCGAGCGCCACCAGGCCGATGCTGGCCGAGACCGGCACGGTCGCGTTGCCGATCGCCAGCGGGCGCTCGACGATGGCGAAGCGGACGCGCTCGGCGAGTTGCGTCAGCAGTTCGCGGCGGTCGCGCGTGAGCAGCGCCAGCCAGGCGAAGTCGCGCAGTCCGCAGGCGAGGTCGTGGTGGGCCAGCAGGTCGCGCAGGCGCGATCCCATCTCGACGTCGACCGCCGCCAGCGCGCTCAGGCCGATCTGGCTGCGCAAGGCCTCGACGTCGTCGAACTGGACCATCATCAGCGCCGAGCCCTGGGTGCCGATGCGGCCGGCGATGCGTTCCACCACCAGCGAACGCGAATACAGCCCGGTCTTGGGATCGCGGGCGGCGCCGGCTTCGGCCTGGGCGCGCAACCACTGCGCGCGCTGCACGCGGGAGCGGATCACGCCGACGACGTGGCGGGCCTTCAGCGGCTTGACCAGGACCTCGTCGGCACCGGCGGCGATGGCGTCGAATCGTTCGGTGGCATCGCCGGCTTCGGCGGCCATCACGATCGGCAGGGTCGCGTGTTCGGCCTGCTGGCGCATGACCTGGACCAGGTCGATGCCGCGCGCGTCCGGCAAGGTGGCGTCGATCAGCACCGCGTCGGGCTGGAAGTCGTTCAGGGCCGCGATCGCCGCCGACCCATGCGCGGCGATGCGCGCGGTCATGCCTTCGGCGGCGATCCACTGGCCGCATTGCACTGCCAGATCGCGATCGTCCTCGACGATCAGCACGCGGTAGGGCGGCGCATCCTGACGGCCGAGCAGCTCGTCGATGCGCGCCGCGATCCGGTAGCTGTCGAGGGGCGCGGCGAAGAAGGCGGCCGCGCCGGCGCGCAGCGCCAGCAGGCGGTGGGTCAGGTCGCGGTCCGGCGAGAGCACGACGACCGCAGGCGGCGAGGGCGCGTCCTTCCAGCGCGCAATCAGCGCCGGCAGCGCGCGCAGCTGCTGGGCCGTCATCACCACCGCGCCTGGCACGGTGGCGGCCAGGAACTCGCGCAGGCCGATGGCATCGCCGAACAATTTGAGCTCGTAACCGCGCTCGCCCAGCGCCGCCTGCAGGCCCGGCGCCAGCTTGTCGCCGACACCGAGCAGGCACAGGGTATTGCGAGCGGTGCGCTGGCGACCGACGGCGGCCAGCGCGCCTTCGATCGAGGCGACGTTGTCGACGGCCGCGGACGGCTTCGGCTCGGGCAGGACCCGCGGCGTCGCGGCGTCGGCCGCATCCGGGCGCGCGGCCTCGCCCATGAGTTCGGCGAGGCGGATGCGTTGCGCGGTATTCGGTTCGCGTCCGTTCTCGACGAAGCTGGCCAGGTACGCGGCGAGATCGCCGATGCGCGCCGCCTGCGCGTTCTGCGCGGCGTCGAGCCAGGCGTCGACCTGTTCGGCGAAGCGTTCGGCGACGTCCTGCGACCATTGCTCGGACAGCTGCGACCACGACTGTTCGGCGGCGCGCTGGTGCGCGTCGGTCGGCGGTTCGTCGGTGGAAACGTGGGCGGGCGACGTCATTCGGCCATGCTATCAGTGCGGTGTGAGGCGTTCGGAGCGACGAATCTGGGGAGTCTCTCGCAGGATTCGTGCCTGCGATCGCATTATCCTGTGCCCGGGCAAGGAGATCGGGCATTGAAACTGCGGATGTTCCAGTGGTTGCTGCTGCCGGCCGTGCTGGCCACGGCGAACGCCCTGTACGGCTGGGGATCGTTGACCCTGCTCGACGACCTCGGTCCGGTCGCGGAGCATTCGGCCCAGCGCGAGGCGGCGCTGACCTGGACCTACATGCAGGGCGGACGCCGCCTGATCGAGGCCACAGGTGTGCAGGCAGCCGCGATCGCGCATGCCGAGGCGATGTTCGCCCCCGCTCGCGAAGCCCTGCGGGCCAACCCGGCGATCGCGATGGACTTGTTGCACCGCGCCGACTACGGCTTCCAGCATCGCCTGTTGATCTGGTCGCACTGGGGCGCGCCGTCGCTGTGGCTCGCCACGCTGCTCGCCTATGCCCTGCGCCAGAAGGCGATCGTGTCGACCCGGCGCCTGCGCTGACGCGGCGTTCCGGAAGGCGCGGAGCTCGGTTACGCTCCGCGGTCCCGCAGTCTTCCGGAGCCCGAGATGCCCTCGTTCGATGTCGTTTCCGAAGTCGACAAGCACGAACTGACCAATGCCGTCGACCAGGCCAACCGCGAGCTGTCGAACCGTTTCGACTTCAAGGGCACCGATGCCAAGTTCGAACTCGACAAGCTCGTCGTCAAGGTGCAGGCGCCCAGCGAATTCCAGTTGCAGCAGATGCAGGACATCCTGCGGGCGCGCCTGGTCGCGCGCAAGATCGATGCCCGTTGCCTCGAAATCGGCGATCCCGAGGTCAATCTCGCCGGTGCGCGCCAGCAGATCACGGTGAAGCAGGGCATCGAACAGCCGGTGGCGAAGAAGATCATTGCCGCGATCAAGGATGCGAAGCTGAAGGTCGAGGCCCAGATCAATGCCGACAAGCTGCGCATCAGCGGCAAGAAGAAGGACGACCTGCAGCTCGCCATCGCGCTGCTGCGCCAGTCCGACTTCGAGCTGCCGCTGCAGTTCGACAATTTCCGCGACTGAGCGCGCGCCCCTGTACGCGCGCCCAGTGCGGAATCCCTACAGCGCGTCGCCGTCCAGTTCGCCGGTACGGATGCGGATGACGCGGTCGAGGTCGTAGACGAAGATCTTGCCGTCGCCGATCTTGCCGGTGTTCGCGGCGTTCTGGATGGCTTCGACGACGCGGTCGCACTGGTCCGACGTGACCGCGACTTCGAGCTTGATCTTGGGCAGGAAGTCGACCACGTATTCGGCGCCGCGGTAGAGCTCGGTGTGGCCCTTCTGGCGGCCGAAACCCTTGACCTCCGAGACCGTGATGCCGGTGACGTTGACCTCGCTCAGCGCCTCGCGCACGTCGTCGAGCTTGAACGGCTTGATGATGGCAGTGACCATTTTCATGGGTAGGCGCTCCGCTTAGAGGTTGTAGCCGCGTTCGTTGTGCAGGGCGAGATCGAGGCCCTGGGCTTCGTCCTCCGCTTCGACGCGCAGTCCGATGGCGAGATCCACCAGCTTCAGGATCAGCCAGGTCACGAGGGTCGTGTACACGAGCGTGACGGCCACGCCCTTGAACTGGATCCAGAGCTGGGCGCCGATGTCGGTGACGGTACCGAAGCCGCCGAGCGCCGGCGCGGCGAAGGCGCCGGTCAGGATCGCGCCGATGATGCCGCCGACCGCATGCACGCCGAACACGTCGAGCGAGTCGTCGTAGCCGAACTTGCGTTTCACCGTGGTCGCGGTGAAAAAGCAGAGCACGCCGGCGCTGAGGCCGATGGCGAGCGCGCCGATCGGGCCGGCGGTGCCCGAGGCCGGCGTGATCGCGACCAGGCCGGCGACCGCGCCCGAGGCGATGCCGAGCACGCTCGGCTTCTTGTGCAGCAGCCATTCCACCGACATCCAGCCGAGCGCGGCCGCTGCGGTCGCGACCTGGGTCACCAGCATGGCCATGCCCGCGGTGCCGTTTGCAGCCACGGCGCTGCCGGCGTTGAAGCCGAACCAGCCGACCCAGAGCAGGCTGGCGCCGATCAGGGTGTAGCCGAGGTTGTGCGGCGCCATCGGCGTGGTCGGATAGCCGTGGCGCTTGCCGAGCACGAGCGCCGCGACCAGACCGGCGACGCCGGCGTTGATGTGCACCACCGTGCCGCCGGCGAAGTCGAGCACGCCCCAGTCCCACATGAGGCCGCCGTCGCCGCTCCAGACCATGTGCGCGACCGGCGCGTACGCGAACGTGAACCACAGGGCCATGAACACCAGCAGGGCCGAGAACTTCATGCGTTCGGCGAAGGCGCCGACGATCAGGGCCGGGGTGATGATGGCGAAGGTCATCTGGAAGGTGACGAAGACCGACTCCGGAATCGCGTAGCTCAGGCTGTCCGCCTTCAGTCCGCTCAGGAAGGCCTTGTCGAAGCCGCCGATGAAGCTGGCGAGGTTGACCACGCCCTTCTCCATGCCGGTGGTATCGAACACCAGGCTGTAGCCGTAGACGACCCAGAGCACGCTGATCAGGCCGGTGATGGCGAAACACTGCATCAGCACGCTGAGCACGTTCTTGGCGCGGACCATGCCGGCGTAGAACAGGGCCAGGCCGGGAATGGTCATCAGCAAGACCAGGGCCGTGGCCACGATCATCCAGGCGGTGTCGCCGCTGTTGAGCGTGGGCGGCGCGGCGAATGCGAGGCCGGGCAGGCCGAACAGCGTACAAAGCAATGGAACCGACTTCATTCGAGTCATCGGGGCGTCTCCGTGGGGGGGCGTCCCGAAGATGTTGCAGTGCAGCTTGAGTCGTTACTCCAACATTCAGTGTTCTAGTCGAAGACCCCTTGGGACAACAGGTTGTTGTGTCCGGAGGACGTATTGCATGGCTGTTGCGACGCGGCACCGAAATGCGACGAGGAACGTCGGCCATGCCGTGTCCAAAGCATGGACGATGGATGGAGCTTCGTGGCTGATCGCGCGGCCAAGTTATCCTCGATGCATGCATCCAATCCAGACCCGACAT
>CALMWD010000417.1 GCA_937873105.1 uncultured Rhodanobacteraceae bacterium | reverse complement strand
TGGTCTTCGCCGGTCAGCTGGTAGCCGAAGCCGAGGTCGTTGACGCGGAACAGGTCGCCGGCATTGGCCACGGCGACCGAACCCCACAGCGCTGCACCGACCGCCCCCGACAGGGACTGGATGCCTTTCTTGGACATGGAACTCTCCACTAGGTCTGATCAAGACGGGATACGCCCGCCCACGCCGCCGCTGCCGCGGCACCGGATGCAGGGTCGCTCGCGCGACGCCAGGCCCGGTCGAACTTACGCCGGTCGACGGCAGGCGACAACTGCGCCTGGTCACCCGGTCGGTGCAAGGGACCGCGGGTGCGGGCGAATTCTTTCAGGCCCGGGCCGGCGCGTGCTCAGGGCAGCGGCGCGGTGCCCGGCGTCTTGGCCTTGAAGGCGCACAGGTCGCGGATCACGCAGGCGGGACAGTCGGGCTTGCGCGCCTTGCAGACGTAGCGGCCGTGCAGGATCAGCCAGTGGTGGGCGTCCTTCAGGAACTCGGCCGGCACGTTCTTGAGCAGCGACTTCTCGACCGCCAGCGGCGTCTTGCCCTTGGCCAGGCCGGTGCGGTTGGCGACCCGGAAGATGTGGGTATCGACGGCCATCGTCGGCTCCCCGAACGCGGTGTTCAGCACCACGTTCGCGGTCTTGCGGCCGACCCCGGGCAAGGCTTCCAGAGCGGCACGGTCGCGCGGCACCTCGCCATCGTATCGCTCGACGAGGATGCGGCAGGTCGCGATCACGTTCTTCGCCTTGGCGTTGAACAGGCCGATGCTGCTGATGTAGCGCTTCAGGCCGGCCTCGCCGAGGGCGAGGATCTTCGCCGCGGTGTTGGCCACCGGATACAGCTTGCGCGTGGCCTTGTTGACGCCGACATCGGTGGCCTGCGCCGACAGGATCACGGCAACCAGCAACTCGAAAGGCGTGGCATATTCGAGCTCGGTGGTCGGATGCGGATTCAGTTCGCGCAGGCGGCGGAACAGTTCTTGGCGGGCGGCGGGTTTCATGGCGGCATTGTCGCGATTTGACGCCGGAATCGGAACATTTCGCCGCCATGCCCGCTACGCTTGCGCGATGACCGCCCCGATGTTCGTTTCCGATGCCGAGATGGCCGATGCCTGCGCCGCGCTGCGTCGCGGCGAGGTGATCGGCCTGCCGACCGAGACCGTCTACGGCCTGGCCGGCGATGCCGCCAACGCCGATGCGGTGCGGCGCATCTTCGCGACCAAGAACCGTCCCGCCGACCATCCGCTGATCGTGCATCTGGCGGACGCGACGCAGTTGTCGCGCTGGGCGCGGGACGTGCCGGATGCCGCGCAGCGACTGGCCGCCGCCTTCTGGCCGGGCCCGCTGACGATGATCCTGAAGCGCGCGCCGCAGGTACTCGACCTCGTCACCGGCGGGCAGGACACGATCGGCGTTCGCGTGCCCCAGCACGCCGTCGCGCTCGCCCTGCTGCGGGCCTTCGGCGGCGGACTCGCGGCGCCCTCGGCGAACCGCTTCGGCCACGTCAGCCCGACCACGGCCCAGCACGTGCGCGACGAATTCGGAAACGCCGTGCCGATCGTGCTCGACGGCGGCCCCTGCCAGGTCGGCATCGAGTCGACCATCGTCGACCTCAGCGGCGATGCCCCGCGCATCCTGCGGCCGGGACAGATCGGCGCCGACGCGATCGCGCGGGTGCTCGGCATGCCGGTCGCGACCGGCGTGCAGCAAGCCAGTCCGCGCGTCTCCGGTTCGCTGGCCAGCCACTACGCGCCGGACACGCCCGCGGAACGCGTGCCGACCGAGCGCCTCGACACCATCATCCGCCAGGCGCATGGCAGCGGCGAATCGGTGCGCGTGCTGGCCCTGCGCCACCTGCCGGCCGGCGTGCACGGACTGGTGATGCCGAACGATCCCGAGCAGTACGCCCGCCACTTCTACGCAGCGCTGCGCAGCCTGGATGCCGAGGGCGCGGAGCGCCTGCTGATCGAACTGCCGCCGGAAGAATCGGGCTGGCTGGCCCTGCACGACCGCATCGCCCGCGCCACCGTGGCGCCGAGCGACGACGACGCGCCCTGAGCGATCAGCGCTTGGCCTTGCGCGCCTTGCGCTTCGCCGCGGGTTTGGCGGCCGCCTTGGCCGGCGCTTCGGCCTCGGCCTTCGGCGCCTGGTCGCCGATGATCGACTTGGCCGGACAGATCGCGAATATCGGGCAGCGCTTGCAGCCCACGGCGACGGCAACGGGACAAATCGTCATGGCGGAGACTCCGGTGGCTCGGCGCCCAGTCTAACGCGATACTCCGCGCCTGCCCGAAGGAGTTGCCCATGACGACGACGCTGCGCGCCGCGACGCGCGAGGACGTGCCCCTGATCCTCGAATTCATCCGCGCCCTGGCCGAATACGAAAAACTGCTCGACCAGGTCGTCGCCGACGATGCGATGATCGCCGCGAACCTGTTCGGCGATCGCCCGCAGGCGGAAGTCGTGATCGCCGAGCACGACGGCCGGCCGGCCGGCTTCGCGCTGTACTTCCACAACTTCTCGACCTTTCGCGGCCGTCGCGGCCTGTACCTGGAAGACCTGTTTGTGCGCCCTGAGTATCGCGGCTTCGGCATCGGCAAGGCCCTGCTGGCGCACCTGGCGAAACTCGCGGTCGAGCGCGGCTGCGCGCGCTTCGAATGGGCGGTGCTGGACTGGAACGCCCCGGCGATCGGCTTCTACCGATCGCTCGGCGCCCGCCTGCTCGACGACTGGCGCGTCTGCCGCCTGGACGGCGAGGCGCTCGCGCGCCTCGCGGCCAGCCCTTGATCAGGCGAACGGATCGCGCAGGACGATGTTGGCGTCGCGAGCGGCGCCGGTCGCGACCAGGGCGATCGGGCATTCGGCCAGCTCCTCGACCGCACGCAGGTAGGCGCGCGCCGCCGGCGGCAGCTTGTGGAATTCGCGGATGCCCTGGGTGGGCTCGGCCCAGCCCGGGAATTCCAGGTAGACGGGCTTGCATTCGTCCCAGCCGGCGGCGTCGAGCGGCGCGAAGCTGCGCTGCTTGCCGCGGTATTCGTAGGCGATGCAAACCTTGATCGTCGGCATGCCGTCGAGCACGTCGAGCTTGGTGATGGCGAGACCGTTGATGCCGTTCACCTGCACCGCGCGACGCAGCGCGACCAGGTCGATCCAGCCGCAGCGGCGCGGGCGCCCGGTGGTGGCGCCGACCTCGTGGCCGCGCTTGCGCAGGCCTTCGCCGACCTCGGCGTTCAATTCGGTCGGG
>CALMWD010000416.1 GCA_937873105.1 uncultured Rhodanobacteraceae bacterium | reverse complement strand
CGAGTCTCTCGGTCAGCAGGAGCTTGTCCTGCAGCGAGAAGCTGATCCCTTCGGTGTCGGTGTCCGACGTCGAGGTCACGCGCGACCTGGCGCACGCGACGGTCTACGTCACGGCCCTGGTCGGCGAGCAGGGCAAGCCGGCGGTCAAGGAACTGAACGAGGCCGCCTGGGAATTCCGGCGCGAGCTCGCGCACCGCGTCGAGATGCGCACGGTGCCGGCCTTGCACTTCAAGTACGACGATTCGGTCGATCGCGGCGAACGCATCGAGGCCTTGCTGCGTGCGCCTGCGGAACCCGCGCCAACGCCGGCGCCGGCCCGGCCGAAGGCGCCGCGCAAGGCCGCCGCGACGTCGACGGCGCCCGCCAAGAAGGCGCCGGCCAAGAAACGCGCGCCGCGCAAGACCGCAGAGTGAAGGGCATGCACGGGATCGTGCTGCTCGACAAGCCGCTGGGACTGAGTTCGAACGCCGCGCTGCAGCGCGTGCGCCATCGCTACGGCAGGATCAAGGCCGGCCATGCCGGCACGCTCGATCCGCTCGCCACCGGCATGCTGCCGATCTTCCTCGGCGAGGCGACCAAGTTCATTCAGCACGTGCTGAGCGCCCGCAAGGCCTATCGAACCACGATCGCCTTCGGCACCGAAACCGCGACCGCGGATCGCGAAGGCGAGGTCGTCGCGACCGCGCCCCGTCCCGTCGCCAGCCGCGCCGAACTCGATGCGGTCCTGTCCCGCTTCCTCGGCCGCATCCGCCAGCGCCCGCCGATGTATTCGGCGATCAAGCGCGACGGCGTGCCGCTGTACCGCCTGGCGCGCCAGGGCGAATCGGTCGAGGTACCGGAGCGCGAGGTCGAGATCGAACGCATCGACGTGCTTTCCTACTCGCCGGAGTTTCTGGAGATCGACGTCGTGTGCGGTTCCGGCACCTACATCCGCAGTCTCGGGGTCGATATCGGCCGGGCGCTGGGTTCGGCCGCGCATCTGGCGGCGCTGCGCCGGCAATGGGTCAGTCCGTTCGATGCCTGGCCGATGGTCGCTCTCGACGCCCTGAATGCGGCCGAGGCGCCTTCGGACTTCGTCCATCCCGTCGATGCCGCGTTGCCGCAGTTCGCGCGAATCGAACTCGCCGAGGCCGAGCGCGCCGAACTGGCCTTCGGCCGCCGCGTCACCGGGCGCGCCGAGATCGATGGCCGCTACCGCCTTTACGACCGGCAGGGCGCCTTCGTCGGCGTCGGTCTGGTCGGGCACGGCATCCTGCGCGCTGACCGTTTGATGGCAACTGCCTGAACCATCCGGGGGGTTTCACGTCGGTTTGCTTGTTAAGACTTCGTCGCGCCCCTAGAATGCGCGGCCTCCTTCGCCCAAAAACCACTCGTTGAGACCGACTGCGCGAATCTGGCGCCGTGCGGCCTCGTCCCGTTTCAGGAAAACACACATGGCCCTGACTGCTGAACAATCCGCCAAGATCATCGCCGAATTCGGCCGCAAGCCGAACGACACCGGTTCGCCGGAAGTCCAGATCGCGCTGCTCTCCGCCCAGATCGACGTGCTCGCGCCGCACTTCCAGGCGCACGCCAAGGACCACCACTCGCGCCGCGGCCTGATCACTATGGTCAACCAGCGCCGCCGCCTGCTGGCCTACCTGAAGAAGAACGATAGCGCGCGCTACAAGGCGCTGATCGAGAAACTCGGCCTCCGTCGCTAATCGATCATCCAAAGGAACCGCCTCGTGGCCAAGACAGTCAAGACATTCAAGTACGGTAATCATGATGTCACCCTGGAAACGGGTGAGATCGCCCGCCAAGCCAGCGGGGCGGTGGTGGTCAAGATGTCCGACACGGTGGTACTCGTGTCGGTCGTCGGCGCGAAGTCGGTGCGTGAAGGCACCGACTTCTTCCCGCTGACGGTGGACTACCAGGAAAAGTTCTACGCCGGCGGCCGCATCCCCGGCGGCTTCTTCAAGCGCGAAGGCCGCCCGACCGAAAAGGAAACGCTGACCTCGCGCCTGATCGACCGCCCGATTCGCCCGCTGTTCCCGGAAGACATGCGCAACGAGGTGCAGATCATCGCCACCGTGTTGTCGCTGAACCCGGAAGTCGACGGCGACATCCCGGCGCTCATCGGCGCCTCGGCCGCGCTCGCGATCTCCGGCCTGCCGTTCAACGGCCCGATCGGCGCCGCCAAGGTCGGTTACGCCAACGGCCAGTACCTGCTGTGCCCGACCGCGACCGAACTCAAGACCTCGCAGCTTGAACTGGTCGTCGCCGGTACCGCCAATGCGGTGCTGATGGTGGAATCCGAAGCCAAGATGCTCAGCGAAGACGTGATGCTCGGCGCCGTCACCTTCGGCCACAAGTCGATGCAGGCCGTGGTCCAGGCGATCAACGAATTCGCCGACGCCGCCGGCCGCAAGACCTTCGACTGGGCTCCGCCGGCCAAGCAGGACGCCCTGCTCGCCGCCATCAAGGGCATCGTCGGCGATCGCCTCGGCGCCGCCTACAAGATCCACGACAAGGGCCAGCGCCGCGACGCCATCTCGGTCATCCGCAAGGAAGTCCAGGAAGCGCTGAAGCCGCAGTGCGAAGCCAACGGCTGGACCGCGGCGATGATCGCCAAGGAATTCGGCGACCTCGAATACCACACGATGCGCCGCTCGGTGCTCGACACCAAGGTCCGCATCGACGGCCGCGACCTCGTCACGGTGCGTCCGATCACCGTGCGCGTCGGCGTGTTGCCGCGCACCCACGGTTCGGCGCTGTTCACCCGCGGCGAAACCCAGGCGCTGGTCACGACCACGCTGGGTACCACCCGCGACGCCCAGATCATCGACGCGATCGAAGGCGAGACCAAGGATCCGTTCCTGTTCCACTACAACTTCCCGCCGTTCTCGGTCGGCGAGACCGGTCGCGGCGGCGGTCCGAAGCGCCGCGAGATCGGCCACGGCCGCCTCGCCAAGCGCGGCGTCGCCGCGGTCATGCCGAGCATGGAAGCCTTCCCGTACGTGATCCGCTGCGTCTCGGAAATCACCGAGTCGAACGGTTCCTCGTCGATGGCCTCGGTCTGCGGTTCATCGCTGGCGATGATGGACGCGGGCATCCCGCTGAAGGCGCCGGTCGCGGGCATCGCGATGGGCCTGATCAAGGAAGGCAGCGACTACGCCGTGTTGTCCGACATCCTCGGCGACGAAGACCATCTCGGCGACAT
>CALMWD010000415.1 GCA_937873105.1 uncultured Rhodanobacteraceae bacterium | reverse complement strand
ATGCCGGCCAGCGGTTCGTGCAGGGCTTCGAGGATCTCGTTGGCATTGATCGTGAACATGCGCGGCACGCCTTCGGCGAGGTTGCGCCCGGAGACCTCGATTTCCTTGACGTCGGACTGCGGGTAGGCGCAGCCGATCTCGATCTTGATGCGCTCGGCGGTGGACTCGCCGATCAGGGTGCCGTAGTTGCGGCGCACGTAGTTGATGATCGCCTCGTCGAACTTGTCGCCGCCGATGCGCACCGAGGCCGCGTAGACGATGCCGTTCAGCGAGATCACCGCGACTTCCGAGGTGCCGCCGCCGATATCGACGACCATCGAGCCGCGCGCCTCGTGCACCGGGATGCCGGCGCCGATCGCAGCCGCCATCGGTTCCTCGATCAGGTAGACGTCGCGGGCGCCGGCGTTCTCGGCCGACTCCTTGATGGCGCGGCGCTCGACCTGGGTCGAACCGTAGGGCACGCAGATCAGCACGCGCGGGCTCGGGCGCAGGAAGCGCGACTTGTGCACCTTCTTGATGAACTGCTGCAGCATCTGCTCGGCCATGGTGAAGTCGGCGATGACGCCGTCCTTCATCGGGCGGATGGTGACGATGTTGCCGGGGGTGCGGCCGAGCATGCGTTTCGCCTCCCATCCGACCGCCGCCACGGCGCGCGGGCCGCCGGGACCGCGGTCCTGGCGGATGGCCACGACCGAGGGTTCGTTCAGGACGATGCCCTGGCCGCGGGTATAGACGAGGGTGTTGGCGGTACCGAGGTCGATCGAGAGATCGTTCGAGAAGACGCCGCGCAGGCTCTTGAACATGGCGCGAATCCAGTATTTGGGGGAGGCGTGCGGAAGGCTCGGGCGCAAAGCGCGCCGTAGCTTCGCAAAGGGCGCGGGACTCTAGCGCGCACGCGCTTGTCGGACAAGGCGATTCCCACGCAAAATGGCGGTCTTGTCACGAAGCAGACCATGGCCATCGAAACCGCCCAATTGCATCGCCTCGCCCATCTCGCCCGGCTCGAACTGCCGGCCGAGGAAGAGGCCCGGCTCGCCCACGACCTCGACGCCCTGCTCGGCCTCGTGGCCCAGTTGCAGGATGCCCCGGTCGGCGGCGTGGCGCCGATGGCGCATCCGCACGAGGTCGCCGCCGTGCTGCGCCCGGACGAGGTCAGCGAAGGCGACCGCGCCGATGCGCTCGAGCGCATCGCGCCGGCCATGGCCTCGGGCCTGTTCCTGGTACCGAAGGTGATCGAATGAGCGCGCTCACTCTGGCCGCGCAACGTGCCGCCCGCGACGCCGGTCGCGATCTCGTCGAAGACGCGCTGGCTCGCGCCCGGACCGCCTCGGGGCTGAATGCGCTGATCACCCTCGAGCCCGCGCCGACGACATCCGGAGCCGGCGAGCTGGCCGGCATTCCGTTCGCGCACAAGGACTTGTTCTGCACCCGGGGGCAGCGCACCACCTGCGGATCGAAGATGCTCGCCGATTTCGTGCCGCCCTACGACGCCACCGTCGTCGAGCGCCTGGCGGGCGCGGGCGCGGCCTCGATCGGCAAGGCCAACATGGACGAGTTCGCGATGGGCTCGTCGAACGAGAACAGCGCCTACGGTCCGGTACGCAACCCCTGGAACACGACGCGCGTGCCGGGCGGTTCGTCGGGCGGATCGGCCGCGGTCGTCGCGGCCAATGTCGTCGCGTTCGCCACCGGCTCGGACACCGGCGGCTCGGTGCGCCAGCCGGCGGCCTTCTGCGGCGTGACCGGATTCAAGCCGACCTACGGCCGCGTGTCGCGTTACGGCATGGTCGCTTATGCGTCCAGCCTGGATCAGGCCGGCGTGATCGCACGCTCCGCCGCCGACTGCGCCGAGGTCCTGCAGGTGATGGCCGGCCACGACCCGCGCGACGCGACCTCGGTCGATCGCCCGGTCGACGACTACCGCGCTGCGCTGGTCCGCGGCGTCAAGGGATTGCGCATCGGCATCGCCCGCGAGCTGTTCGGCGCCGGCGTGCGCGACGCGATGCAGTCGACCGTGCATGCCGCCTTGCGCGAACTCGAAGCCGCGGGTGCCGTGCTGGTGGACATCGCTCTGCCGACATTGCCGCTGTCGATCCCGGCGTACTACGTGATCGCGCCGGCGGAAGCCTCGAGCAACCTGGCCCGCTACGACGGCGTGCGTTACGGCCATCGCGCCGCCGACGCCAAGGGCCTGCGCGACCTCTACAGCCGTTCGCGCGCGGAAGGTTTCGGCACCGAAGTGAAGCGGCGTATCCTGACCGGCACCTATGTGCTCTCCTCCGGCTATTACGACGCCTACTACCTGCGCGCGCAGCAGGTGCGGCGCCTGATCGCGGACGACTTCGCCCGCGCCTTCGGCCAGGTCGACCTGATCGCCGGCCCGACCACGCCCGACATCGCCTTCAAGCTCGGCGAGAAGACCGCCGATCCGCTCGCGATGTACGCCGCCGACATCAACACGGTGGCGGTCAACCTCGCCGGATTGCCGGCGATGTCGCTGCCCGCCGGCTTCATCGACGGACTGCCGGCCGGCCTGCAGCTGATCGGCCGCGCCTTCGACGAATCCACCCTGCTCGCGGCCGGCCAGGCGCTGCAGGCGCGCACCGACTGGCATCTGGCCCTGGCCCCGGGAGCGGTGCGATGAGCGACTGGCAGGCCGTCATCGGCCTTGAGATCCACGTGCAGCTGAACACGCGCAGCAAACTGTTCTCGGGCGCGTCCACCGCGTATGGCGCGGAACCGAACACCCAGGCCAGCTTCGTCGATGTCGCCCTGCCGGGCACCTTGCCGGTGCCGAACGCCGAGGCCATCCGCAAGGCGGCGATGTTCGGCCTCGCCGTCGGCGCCGAGGTGGCCGCGGAATCGATCTTTTCGCGCAAGAACTACTTCTACCCGGACTCGCCCAAGGGTTACCAGATCTCGCAGTTCGAACGCCCGATCGTGTCCGGCGGCAGCATTCTCGCCCGACTCGACGACGGCCGCGAGATCGCCGTGCAACTGACGCGCGCGCACCTCGAGGAAGATGCAGGCAAGTCGGTCCACGACGCCTTCCACGCCGCTTCGGGCATCGACCTCAATCGCGCCGGCACGCCGCTGATCGAGGTCGTGTCGGAGCCGGTCTTGCACTCGGCGGCGGAAGCGGTGGCCTACATGAAGGCGGTGCATCGCCTCGTGCGCTGGCTCGACATCTGCGACGGCAACC
>CALMWD010000414.1 GCA_937873105.1 uncultured Rhodanobacteraceae bacterium | reverse complement strand
CAACCCTCTTCACGCTGCGCAACCTCATGCGGACCACCCCGCTCGGCGGACTCTGGCATGGCGCAGCCTGGACCTTCGTCGCGTGGGGCGCCTTCCACGGCCTGATGCTGGCGCTCGAACGCGTCTCGAAACCGGCGATCGACGCGGCCTCCCGCAGGCTCGGCGGCCTCGGCGCGCTGCTCGGCGGCCTGCTGACGCTGCTCGGCGTGCTCGTCGCCTGGGTCTGGTTCCGCGCGCCGGATTTCGCACATGCCGCGACGATTCATGCGGCCATGTTCCGGCCGGGCGCCAGCGCGCGTCCGCTCGGCGCCGAGGCGAAGCTCGCGCTGATCGTGTTCGCCGCGCTTTGGCTGATGCACTGGCTGCTGCGCCATCACGATCTGCGCCGCTGGTTGCGGCAACGCGGCGCGCTGTCGCTCGGAGTCATTTGGGCCGCGCTGATCGCTGCCATCGTGCTGTCGCCCGGCGTCTCGCGCGCCTTCATCTATTTCCAGTTCTGACATGCGCCGCGCCCTGACCGCCCTCGCCATCGCCCTCGTGCTCGCCGGATCGGTGCTGTATGCCGTCGAACGCCATTGGCGTTCGCGCGGCTACGCGCCGATCATCGTCGACGCGCCCGACCTCTGGTCGCTGCAGCGCGCCAAGGCCTCGGCAACGGAGCGGCCGATCGTCTTCCTCGGCGCCTCGCGCACGCTGTATGCGATCGACCGCGGCACCGTGCGCGCCCGCCTGCCCGGATACGAGCCGGTGATGCTGGCGATGGACGGGCGCTATCCGCTGGCGACGCTGCGCGACCTGGCGGCGGACAGGAACTTCCGCGGCCTGGTGCTGTGCGACATCGACGGCGCCGGGTTCGCCGCGCCCAGCCTGGACATGCAGCAGCCCGAAGTCGACTACTACCGGCGCGAGTTCTCGCCCAGCCGCGCGTTCCACCGGCTGCTGCTCAACCACTGGCAATTGCATGCGGCGATCGCCCGCAGCGACTTCAGCCTCGTGCGCAGCGCGACGCGATGGGTCGGCGGCGAAGGCGAACCGTTCCGCCCCTACCAGTGGCTGGATCGGCGTCGCTTCGGCCACATCGACTACGAGCGCGGCGACAGGAACGCCCAGAAGCGCGAACTCGCCGCGAACCTGGAGCGCTTCGGCGGCCATCTCCCGAAGATCCCGTTCGAGCAGTGGTGGCCCCAAGTCGAGATGGCGAATGCCTGGGTGCGTGCGATCCAGGCGCGCGGCGGCGACGTGGTCTTCTACGCTTCGCCGACCAGCGGCCAGCGCCGCTGGGCCGAAGAAGACTGGTTTCCGCGCACGATGTACTGGGATCGGATGGCGGCCGCGACCACCGCAAAGACCTTGTTCACCCTGGACGTGCCGGCCCTGCGCGACTTCCCGCTGCCAGACGATTCGCACATCGACTATCGCCAGAAGCCGGCCTACACGGACGCACTGATCGACGCGCTGATCGAACGCGGCTTCATCCCGGCGGCGAAGCCGCTCAAGGAATCTCCGGCACCGTTGGCCGCTCAGTCCGATGCGGACGACGGCGGCACGTAGCCCGCGACCGCGTCGACGCTGCCGCCGAACAGGAAGGCCTGCATCTGGTCGCGCAGGTACTTGCGCGCCTTCGGGTCCATCGGCGACAGGCGGTTCTCGTTGATCAGCATGGTCTGGTGCGCCAGCCAGGCCGCCCAGGCTTCCTTCGAGACCTCGTTGTAGACGCGTGCCCCGAGTTCGCCCGGATACGGCGCGAAATCGAGGCCTTCGGCTTCGCGGCCGAGCTTGATGCAGTGGATGATGCGAGTCATTGCTTCGTCAGTGTCCGCCGCCGCCGTCGATGGCCTTGAGTTCGGTCGAGAGCGCGGCTGCGGCGGCCTGGCCGTCGGCATACAGCATCTTGCAGTTGTCCTGGTAGAACAGCGCGTTCTCGATGCCGGCGAAGCCGGCGCCCTTGCCGCGCTTGATTACGATGACCTGGCGCGCGTTGGCGACGTCGAGGATCGGCATGCCGTAGATCGGCGAACTCTTGTCGGTCTTGGCGACCGGATTCACGACGTCGTTCGCGCCGATCACGATGGCGACGTCGCAGGTGGCGAACTCGGGATTGATCTCTTCCATGTCGACGATCAGGTCGTAGGGCACGCCCGCTTCGGCGAGCAGCACGTTCATGTGCCCGGGCATGCGCCCGGCGACCGGATGGATCGCGAACTTGATTTCCTTGCCGCGCTCGCGCAGCTGTTTGCACAGCTCCCAGATCTTGTGCTGGGCCTGGGCGACGGCCATGCCGTAACCGGGCACGATGATGACCTTTTCGGCGAGGTACAGCAGCGAGGCCGCATCCGAGGCCTCGATCGGCTTCTGCGAGCCCTGGATGTCGGCCGCAGACTGGCCGCCGCCGCCGAAGTTCGAGAACAGCACGCCGCTGATCGGCCGGTTCATCGCTTTGGCCATCAGCTGCGTCAGCAGCATGCCGGCCGCGCCCACCACCATGCCGGCGATGATCAGGGCCTCGATCTGCATCACGTAACCTTCGAATGCGACGGCCAGGCCGGTGAAGGCGTTGAACAGCGAGATCACCACCGGCATGTCGGCGCCGCCGATCGGCAGCGTCATCAGGATGCCGACCAGCAGGGCCAGCACGAAGAAGGCGACGATCAGCGGCACTTCGAGCTTCATGACCAGCATCGCGCCGATCGCCAGCGTGGCGACGAACACCAGCAGGTTGAAGTACTGCTGGCCCGGAAAGGTGAAGCGCTTGTCCATGCGTCCGTCGAGCTTGGCCCAGGCGATGATCGAACCGGACATCGAGATCGCGCCGATCAGCGCGCCGACCACGGCCAGCACCAGGGTCGTCTTCGAGGGCGAGGCGCCGGTCTGCACGAACTTGATCATCTCGCCGGCGCCGATGGCCGCGGCCGAACCGCCGCCCATGCCGTTGAACAGCGCCACCATCTGCGGCATGTCGGTCATCGCGACCTTCTTGCCCCAGAGCCAGGTCGGGATGACGCCGAGCGCGATCGCGCCGAGGATCAGGCCGAGGTTGTGGCCGCCGGTGATGGCGAAGGTCGCGAGCGTCGCGAGCACCATGCCGATGCCGGCCTGGACGATGCCCTTGCGCGCCGTGACCGGGCTGGACATGCGCTTGATGCCGAGGATGAACAGCACCGCGGCGATGAGGTAGCTCGCCTTCGCGAGATTCGGGAGCAAGGTCGCCATGTCGAGGTTCATCGCTTACTTCCCCTTCGACGACTTGAACATGTCGAGCATGCGCTCGGTGACCACGTAGCCGCCGGCGGCATTGCCCGCGCCGAGCGCCACGCCGATGAAGCCGATGACCTTGCCGAGCGTGCTGTCGGCATGCGCCAGCGCGACCATGGCCCCGACCAGCACGATGCCGTGCACGAAGTTCGAGCCGGACATCAGCGGCGTGTGCAGGATGACCGGCACGCGCGAGATGATCTCGTGGCCGGTGAAGGCTGCGAGGATGAAGATGTAGAGCGCCAGGAATCCGTCGATCATCGTCGTGTCCTCAACCTTGGCCGCCTTCGACGGCGTTGCGGGTGGCTTCGTGCTTGATGGCGCCGGCGTGGGTCAGGCAGGTCTTCTCGATCAGCTCGTCCGACCAGTCCAGGTTCAGGGCGCCGTCCTTGAGCATCAGGCACAGGAAGTTGAACAGGTTGCGCGCATACATCTCGCTGGAGTGAATGGCGCCCATGCTCGGCAGGTTGAGCGGCCCGATCACCGCGACGCCGTTGCTGACGACGGTCTCGCCGGGCTGCGTCAGTTCGCAGTTGCCGCCAGTTTCGGCGGCCAGGTCGACGACGACCGAGCCCGGCTTCATGCCGCGGACCATGTCGGCGGTGATGATGCGCGGCGCCTTGCGCCCGGGAATCGCGGCCGTGGTCACGATCACGTCGACGTTGCGCACGTGTTCGCCGAGGCGCTTCTGCTGTTCGGCCAGTTCCTCCGGCGTGAGCTGGCGCGCGTAACCGCCGCTGCCGGCCGCGGACACGCCGAGGTCGAGGAACTTGGCGCCGAGGGACTCGATCTGCTCCTTCACTTCCGGGCGCACGTCGAAGCCTTCGACCTGGGCGCCGAGGCGGCGCGCGGTCGCGATCGCCTGCAGGCCGGCGACGCCGGCGCCGACGATCAGCACCTTGCTCGGGCGGATGGTGCCGGCTGCGGTGGTCAGCATCGGGAAGAACTTCGGTGCCGCCTGGGCCGCGATCAGCACCGCCTTGTAGCCGGCCATGCCGGCCTGCGAGCTCAGCACGTCCATCGCCTGGGCGCGGGTGGTGCGCGGCAGCAGTTCCATCGCGAAGCTGGTGATCTTGCGGTCGCGCAGCAGCTTCACGCGCTCGGGCGAGGCATGCGGCTGAAGCATCGAGATCAGCACCGCGCCTTCCTTCATCTTCGCGATGCGGGCGTTCTCC
>CALMWD010000413.1 GCA_937873105.1 uncultured Rhodanobacteraceae bacterium | reverse complement strand
CGTACAGCGAGAACTTCTGCGTCATGTAGCCGATGCGGCGCTTCAGCGCCTCGGCATCGCGCGGGATCGACAGCCCGAGCACGTCGATGTCGCCGGCGCTCGGCGTCAGCAGGCCGCACAACATGCGGATCGTGGTCGACTTGCCGGAGCCGTTCGGTCCGAGAAAGCCGTAGACGGCGCCGCGCGGGATGGTCAGGTCGACCCGGTCGACGGCGGTCAGCGCCCCGAAGCGGCGCGTCAGCCCGCGCGCGCGGATCGCGTGCTCGGCGTTCATGGCTGCGGCGTGGCTTCGACCGGCAGCCCGGCCGCGAGGTCGACGGCGCTGCCGGCCTCGAACTCGAGTTCAGCGAGATAGGCGAGCCGGTTCGCGTCGTTGCCGCTGAGCGCGTAGTAGGGCGTGAAGCCGGCCTCGGCGGCGAGCATGCGCACCCGCGCGTTGAGGGCGGCTTCGCGGCCATGGACCCTGACCGCGTAGCGGCTGCCGATGCGGGCGCGGGCGCGCTGCGTCGGCGACAGGTAGACGCGGGCATGGGGCTGGGCGCCGACCAGCAGTGTCGCCACGGTCGCGCCGGTGGTCGGCGTGTCGCCGATGTCCAGCGGCAGCGATTCGACGCGGCCGGCGACGGGCGCGCGCTGGCGCAGGCGCTCGCGGGTGATGCGCAGGGCGTCGAGGCGTTGCTCGGCGGCAGCGACGGCCGCCCGCGTCTGCGCCAGGGCTTCGCTGCGGGTGCCGGCGTTCAGCAGGTCCTGGCTGGCACGCGCCGCGGCGAGCTCGGCGCGCGCCAGTTCGGCGGCGCCGCCGAGGCGATCGAGTTCGGCGGCGCTGACCAGGCCGCGCGCCTTCAATCCCAGGCCGCGCGCCTGTTCGGCTTCCGCCAGTTTCAGCGCGGCGCGGGCGCGCTCGACCCGTGCCGCCGCTTCGCGCTTCTGTTCGGGACGGGCGCCGGCCTGTTGTTCCGCCAGCCATTGCCGCGTCCGTTCCAGTTCGGCGGCGGCGGCGGCCAGTTCGGCTTCGGCGCGATCGGCGCGTTGTTCGAACACGAGCTGGCCCTGCGCCACCGTGTCGCCCTCGCGGACGGCGAGGGCCGTGATCGGTTCTGCTGCGGTCGCGACCAGTTCGACCCGATCCCACTCCACCGTGCCGAGCGCGGCCTCCGGTTCGGCGTCGCGGCAGCCGGCCAGCGCCAGCGCGGCCAGCAGGCAGGACAGGATCATGCGCATCGTCGACAGCCTCCGGAAGATCGGGCGATGGTAGCAATCCGCATTCGACGCATGTCGTCGCGGCGAGCCCCCATGTTAAGTTCCGGCGCATCCATGACGACGCTTTCCTGGTCCGCCGGCGTGCTGGCCGCGCTCTCGTTCGTGCTCGCGATCGGCTTCTCGCGGCATCGGTTGCTGCTGGTCGCGACCGTGCTCGGGGCCGTGGTCGCGGCGCGCGTCGACGGCGGCGCGCGTGCGCTGCAGTCGAGCCTGGCGTTTGCGCCGATGCTGTGGCTGGTCGCCGCGGTCATGCCGGAGGCGCGCTGGCGCACCAGGCGCAACGCCGGCTGGCTGTTGTTGTTCGCGTTCGCGTTGCTGATGAGCCTGCATGCGCCGGCGCACGTGATCGACCGCCTCGACCGCTTCCTGATCGGACTGTGGCCGGGCAACGATCCCGGCCGCGGCGCCATGGCCATGGTGCTGCTCGCGGCGGCGTGCTGCCTGCTGCGATGGATCCTGCGCGGCGCGATGGCGGAACTCACCGCCAGCCTGGCCCTGCTCGCGGCGGCGCTGGCGTTGGCGGTCTGGCACGACGCGTCGCGGGCGCTTCAGTCGCTGGCGGCGAGCGGCGGTGTCGTCGTGCTCGGCCTGCTCTACGGCGCCTATCGCATGGCCTTCGTCGATGCGCTCTCGGGCCTGCGCAACCGGCGTGCGCTGGACGAGGCGCTGGAGAAATTGTCGGGTCGGTATGCGATCGCGATGGTCGACATCGATCACTTCAAGTCCTTCAACGACACCCACGGGCACGCCGCCGGCGACGTGGTCCTGCGCGAAGTCGCGGCCCGCCTGCGCCGGCATGCCGGCGGCGCGCCCTATCGCTATGGGGGCGAAGAGTTCTGCATCGTGTTCGAGGACGCCGCGGTCGAACGCGCCGACGACTGGCTCGAAGCCGTGCGCGCCGCCATCGAGGCGCGTGCCATCCGCATCCGCCCGATCGGCCGCGACGGCAAGCCGGGCAAGCCCAGGGACGTGAAGGTCACCGCCAGCATCGGCATCGCCGAGCGCAGCGACAAGCGCAAGACGCCGAAGGAGGTCATCACCGCCGCCGACAAGGCGCTGTACAAGGCCAAGGGCGCGGGACGCAATCGGGTGATGCGCGGCTGATCAGCGCAGCAGCATTTCCAGGGTTTCGCCGTCCGGTTCCCTCTGCAGGATGCGCACCGGCGCGTACCCGAGCGCGGGCGCGATCCAGGTGGTGGTGGTGCGGCCGGCCTTTTCGCGGAGGCGTTCGACCTTGATGCAGTCGAAGCGTCCGCGCGCGGTGGCCACGGTTTCCTTGCCGACGACCTGGTAGCGGTGCGTGCCGATCTCGCGCTTGTCGGCGACGCGGTATTCGAGGCGGTCGCGCCGGGCCTTCAGGTCGGCGGCGAGCGCGAGCACGACCAGGTTGCGGTCGACCGTGGCCGCGGCATAGTCGAGGCTCGCCGAACCCTTGTCGTCGCCGGCGGCGATGCGCCGCGCGGCATGGTCGACGTCGATGCTGCGATTGCGCTTCTTCCAGGCCGCCTTCTGGAAGTAGCGGTAGTGCATGGTCTCCGGGCGGCCGTCCTGCCAGCGGAAGGTGCTGTTCTCGTCGATGCGCACGCCGGCGAAGCCGGCCAGGCCCTCGGTACCCTCGGAATGCGTCGAGAACTGCCAGCCGTCCTTGCCCTGGACCAGTTCGATGCGCGCCTCGCCGATGCGTTCGCCGTTGCGGATCAGCGCGTACTCGGACTTGAACGGCTGGATCGGGGTGTCGCTCGCATGGGCCAGGGGGACGACGAGCGACAGGAACAGGGCGGCCAACAAACGGGTCATGCAATCGTCTCCGGGATCGGCGTGCAGGGTACGCGGGCGATTCTGAGTCCGCGCCGAACGCAAAGGTTCAATCGACCGCGAGCGGCCCGGTCAGCAGCCGCTCATCGAAGTGCACGCGCTCGGCATCGAAGCGCAGCCGCCGTTCGCCGCACCAGCGCACGACCTGGACCAGCAGGCGGTGTTCACGCGGCAGCAGGCGCGCGGCCAGGGTCTCGGCGGTATCGCCGGCTTCGATCGCGAGGCGCGTCTGCGCGATCACCGGCCCGGCGTCGAGCGCCGGGATCACGACGTGCACGCTGGCGCCGTGTTCGCGGTCGCCGGCGTCGAGCGCGCGCTGGTGCGTGTGCAGGCCGGGATACCGCGGCAGCAGCGACGGGTGGATGTTGATCATGCGCGCCACCCGCGGCGCCACGACCTCGGGCGAGAGGATGCGCATGAAGCCGGCGCAGACGATCAGGTCGGCGCCGCTGGCGTCGACGCGATCGAACAGCGCGCGATCGAAGTCGAGTCGGGTCGCGCAGGCCTTCGGATCGACATGGGTGGCGGCGCTGCCGGCATCGCGGGCAGGGGCGCGCGCGCCCGCGGTCGCCGTGTCGCGGAAGACGCCGACGATGCACGCGTCGAGATCGCCGCGGCGGATGGCGTCGAGCAGGGCGCGCAGATTGCTGCCGCGCCCGGAGGCGAGGACCGCGACGCGCAGCATCAGCCGATGCGCACGCGCTCGTCACCGTCGCGGGCGACGACCTGGCCGATTTCGCGCGTGGCCAGGCCGTGGCCGGCGAGCAGGCGCTTGGCGGTGGCGACGTCGCCGGCGTCGAGCAGCAGGGTGAAGCCGATGCCGCAGTTGAAGGTGCGCCACATTTCCGCGGGTGCGACGTTGCCGCTGCGCTTCAGCCAGTCGAACACCGGCGGCAGCACGATGGCGCCGGCGTCGATGTCGAGGCCGAGCCCGTCGGGCACGACGCGGATGATGTTCTCGCTGAGGCCGCCGCCGGTGATGTGTGCCATCGCGTGCACGTCGATCTGGGGCAACAGGTCCAGCATCGGCTTGACGTAGAGCGTGGTCGGCGCCATCAGCGCGTCGGCCAGCGAGACCGCGCCGAGGTTGTCGCCGAGGTTGGCGTTGACATGGCTGATGATGCGGCGGATCAGCGAATAGCCGTTCGAATGGGGGCCGCTGGAGGCGACGCCGAGGATGATGTCGCCGGCGCGCACCTTCTTGCCGTCGAGCAGTTGCGATTGCTCGACCGCGCCGACCGTGAAGCCGGCCAGGTCGTATTCGCCGGGCGCGTACATGTCCGGCATCTCCGCGGTTTCGCCGCCGATCAGGGCGCAACCGGCCAGTTCGCAGCCCTTGGCGATGCCGCCGACGACGGCGACCGTGGTCGCGACGTCGAGCTTGCCGGTGGCGAAGTAGTCGAGGAAGAACAGCGGCTCGGCGCCCTGGACCAGCACGTCGTTCACGCACATCGCGACCAGGTCGATGCCGATCGTGTCGTGGCGGTTCAACTGCTGCGCCAGCTTGAGCTTGGTGCCGACGCCGTCGGTGCCGGAGACCAGCACCGGTTCGCGGTACTTGCCGGCGATGTTGAACAGCGCCCCGAAGCCGCCGAGGCCGCCCATCACCTCCTTGCGGAAGGTGCGCGCCACCAGGGGCTTGATGCGCTCGACGACTTCGTTGCCGGCATCGATGTCGACGCCGGCGTCGCGATAGGTCAGTCCGGGGGAAGCTGCGCTCATGCGGCGATCCGCTCGAAAAAAGGCGGGCGATGATACCAGCGGGCTTCGGGCGCTTTTTCGGGCCGTCGACGGCTCAGCCGCGGCCGAATGGCCACTTCAGCTTGTTCAGCAGGCCCTTCTGCTTTTCCTCGATGGTCGGCTGCGTGGCCAGGCGCTGGCGCGGCGTCCATTCGATGCGGCCGACCGCGTCATAGGCATTGATCAGGTCGAACACCGTTTCCATGCGCACCTTGGCCGTCGCCGAGATCTCGTTCAGGCGCAGCGGATCGTCCATCACCGCCGCGACCGCGCCATGCGAGCGATAGCCCGGCTCGATGAACACCTGTTCCTTCAGGCGGTAGGTGCCGCCGTGGTCCAGGTGCGGGGCGAGGCGCCCGTTCGACTGCAGCAACGCGTGCAGCCAGCGCAGGTGCCAGTAGGGCCGCGACGGCGCCGAGGCACGCGCCTGGTTGAACTCCGAGGTGGTCAGTTTCTTCCAGGCCGAGCGCTGCAGCTTGCCGCGGGCATAGACCTCGAGCGCCGACAGGCTGGCGTCGGCGTGGAACATCTCGTTCTTGGGATCCAGCGTCAGCGCCGGCGCGTCGCCGATCTGGATCTGCGACGGACCGCCGAGTGCGTCGGCCTCGAAGTAGAACGGCAGTTCGCCGTCCTCGCGTTCCGGTGCCGCGCCGATCAGCGGTGCATTGGTCAGCAGGGCGCCGTCGCGGGCGCCGGAGATGCCGGCCTGGAGTGTCCCGGTGCGTTCGATCGCGCGCGTTTCGGCGCGGGTGCTGGCGGCGCCGGGCGCGGCCACGCCGATGCCGTCCACGGTGGCGTCGGAGAGCTTGAACTGGCGGAAATCCGGCTGTTCCTGCTGCTCCTTCTCGCGTTTGATCACCACTTCCAGGCTGTCGGCGGCGGACACCCCGAGCAGGGCCGCCCGGGTCTGTTCCGCGCGCTCCTGGAACGAATCGCTGAGCGCGCCCTGCCAGGACGGCGCCGGCGACGTCGCGGCCGGTGCCTGCGGTTCGTAGAAGTTCTCGTCGGCATGCTGGATGCCGGCCGTGCCCTGGCGCGGCATGGCCGCAGCAGCGACGACCTTGGCCAGTTGATCGGCATCGAGCGGATGGCGCAGCACCAGTTCGTCCTGCGCCACCTGGTCGGGCTCGACGATGACGGCGTAGTGCACGCCGGCCGATTCCGCCTTGATGCGCGCCGCTTCGCCGACCAGCAGGTTGGGGTCGACGATGACGAGGTCGGCGCCGTCCTCGCTGCCCCACACCCACTTGGTGTCCGACTTGGCCGACACCTTGCGCAGCAACAGGCGCAGGAAGGCGGTCGTCTCCTCGGAGACGCCGACGACGGCAATGGTCTTGGTCGCGGACATGCGCGGATGGTGCGTCGTGGGCGGCCGCAACGCAAGGGTTTCGACGTCGTCCGTCGCCTGCGCGACGCGCGCGGCGACCCGTGGGGTCGAAAGCATCGCGACCCGTGGGTCGCTCCTACTTGACCTTCATGCCGGGCTGGGCGCCGCTGTCGGGGCCGAGCAGGAAGGGGCCGCCGCGATCGTCCGAGGCGGCCAGGACCATGCCTTCGCTCATGCCGAACTTCATCTTGCGCGGGGCGAGGTTCGCGACCATGACGGTCAGGCGGCCGACCAGCGTGGCCGGGTCGTAGGCCGCCTTGATGCCGGCGAAGACCTGCCGCTGTTCGCTGCCGAGGTCGAGTTTCAGGCGCAGCAGCTTGTCCGCTTCCGGCACCGCTTCGGCTTCGACGATGCGGGCGCTGCGCAGGTCGACTTTGCCGAAGTCGTC
>CALMWD010000412.1 GCA_937873105.1 uncultured Rhodanobacteraceae bacterium | reverse complement strand
GGCGTCGACCTCGGCGGTCACGCGGTCGCCGAGCTTGAGCGAACCGCTGGTCAGGGCACCGACATGGCCGTGGCCGCCGCCGGCCAGCTTGATCGTGTCCTCGACCACGAATTCGGCATTGCCGAAGCGCAACACGCCGGTGTCGCCGACCTGGCCGCCGGATTCCGCGTAGAACGGCGTGCGATCGAGGATGACGACGGCGCGTTCGCCGCTGGCGATCGATTCGCGCGTCTGGTTCGCGACCAGCAGGCGTTCGATCCTCAGTTCCTTTGCCGCGAGTTCGCCGTACCCGAGAAACTCGGTCGCGGCCAGGCCGGCCGACTGCTCGGCCGAGATCGCGAAGCCCTGGTCGAACTTGCTGGCCGCACGCGCGCGCTCGCGCTGCGCCTCCATCGCCTTCTCGAACCCGGCCAGGTCCACGCTCAGGCCACGCTCGCGCGCGACATCCGCCGTCAGGTCGAGCGGGAAGCCGTAGGTGTCGTAGAGCTTGAATGCGTCGTCGCCGGCGATCTGCTTCGCGCCCTTGGCGGTGATGTCTTCGAACACCTTCATGCCCTGGTCGAGCGTCTCGGCGAAGCGCTCCTCCTCGTTCTTCAGCACGCGTTCGACCTGGGCGGCCTTCTGCGCGAGTTCGGGATAGGCCTGGCCCATTTCGGCGACCAGCGGCCTGACCAGGGTCGAGAAGAACAGCGACTTGCAGCCGAGCTTGTGGCCGTGGCGCAGGGCGCGGCGGATGATGCGGCGGAGCACGTAGCCGCGGCCTTCGTTCGAGGGCAACACGCCGTCGACGATCATGAAGCTGGTGGCGCGGATGTGGTCGGCGATCACGCGCAGGGACGGGCTCGTCAGATCGGCGGCGCCGGTCGCTTTCGCCGCGGCCTCGACCAGGTGCTTCATCAGGTCGATGTCGTAGTTCGAATTGACGTGCTGCAGCACCGCGGTCAGTCGCTCCAGGCCCATGCCGGTGTCCACGCAGGGTTTTGGCAGCGGGGTCAGCGTGCCGTCCTCGTCGCGGTTGAACTGCATGAACACGTTGTTCCAGATCTCGATGTAGCGGTCACCGTCTTCGTCCGGCGTACCCGGCAAACCGCCCGGGATGTGCTCACCGTGGTCGTAGAAGATTTCCGAGCACGGGCCGCACGGGCCGGTGTCGCCCATCATCCAGAAGTTGTCGGAGGCGTAGCGCGCGCCCTTGTTGTCGCCGATGCGCACGATGCGTTCCGCCGGCACGCCGACTTCCTCGTTCCAGATCGCGTAGGCCTCGTCGTCGGTGTGGTAGACCGTGACCCAGAGCTTCTCGGCCGGCAAGCCGTAGACGTTCGTCAGCAGCTGCCAGGCGTAATGGATCGCATCACGCTTGAAGTAATCGCCGAAGCTGAAATTGCCGAGCATCTCGAAGAAGGTGTGGTGACGCGCCGTGTAGCCCACGTTCTCGAGGTCGTTGTGCTTGCCGCCGGCGCGCACGCAGCGCTGTGCGGTCACCGCGCGGCTGTAGCTGCGCTTCTCGGCGCCAAGGAACATGTCCTTGAACTGGACCATGCCCGAGTTCGTGAACAGCAAGGTCGGATCGTTGCCCGGCACCAGCGGGCTCGACGGCACGTGCTCGTGCCCCTTCGACTTGAAGAACTCGATGAACGCGGAGCGGATTTCGGCGCTGGACTTCATGGGGCATCCGGGGGAGGGAAAGACCGCCGATTCTAGCCGAGCACCGGCAGAGTCCAAGCGCGAATGCGCGCCTGATTGTGGTGACCCTCAGCCGCCCTTGCCCTACCATCGACCCATGTACGCCCGCCTGGCCCTGTGGCTCTGTCTGCTGCTGTCGTGGACGGCGGGGTCCGGCCTGCTCGCCGCCGCGCCGGCAGGCAGCGAACCGGCCGACGTGGCCAGGCTTCGCAATGACCGCTCGCATACCGCCGAATCCCTGCTGAGCCAGCTCGAATCCTGGGGGAAAACTGCGCCGACGCCACTCGCCGCCGGTTGGGCCAAGCTGGGCATGGGCGAGTTCTGCGACGAAATGGAGCAGCCCGAGCGTGCCTATGCCCTGCTCGACGAAGCGCTGGCCGTGGCCGCCGCCGAACGCGCCGACGACCTCGCCAGCGCCGCCCACAGCCGCCGCGCCTCGATGTACGCCACCCGCGGCGACGCCCAGCGCGCCGCGGACGCGCTGGCGCGCATGGAGGCGGTCGCACGTCCCTCCGGACGCAAGGACTGGATGGCGTTGTGGGCCTACAACCGCGGCGTGCTGGAACGCAAGCTCGGCCGCTTTCCCGACGCCATCCGCTACTTCGAGCAGTCGGCCGAACTGGCCCGCGACGGCGGCGATCGCGAGCAGCAGGCGCGCGCCCTGAATGCCGTCGGCCTGGTGCTGGCGCGCACCGGCCAGTTCGCCGATGCCCTGGCTCGCCACAACGAAGCACTGGAACTGGCCCAGGCCGTCGGCGATGCCTCGGAAATCGCCCGGACCTACCGGATGCTCGGCTTCCTGCACCGCAACCTCGACGACGAGGAACTGGCGGCGCAGAACATCCGCGAGGCGCTCAAGCACCTCGGTCCGCGCGACGTGCGCGAGGGCATCGCGCTGCGCGGCGAGCTGTCGCGGTCGCTGCTGAAGATGGGGCAGGTCGAGGACGCCGCGCGATTCGGCGAAGAGGCCTCGGAGGCGGCGATGTCGCTGGGCAGCCCGCCCAACAAGGTCAATTCCTTCACCGCATTGTCGGACGTGCGCCTCGCCCAGGGCCGCATCGACGATGCCGACCTGTGGTCGCGCCGCGCCGCCGAGCAGTTCAACTCGGTCGCGATCCGCGACCAGGTGCAGATCCACGCCAACCGCGCCGCCGTCGCCCGTGCCCGCGGCGACCTCCGGACCGCCCTGACCGAGGCGCGCGCCACCGTTGAAGGGGCACGCAAGCTCGGCGACAAGGTACTGGAACGCGGCGCCCTGGACGCGCTCTCCGACATCGAACTGGCCAGCGGCGACGCGATGGCGGCGATGGCCACCCGCAAGGCCTTCCAGCAGCTCGACAAGACCCTGGCGATCGACGTGGCCGGACGCCGCATCGCCATCCTCGAAGGCAACCTGACCGCGCAGCGCGCCGAAACGGAGCGCGCCCTGCTCGCCCGCGACAACCAGATCCAGACCCTGCGCATCGCCCGGCAGCGACTGCTCGGCATCGCCCTGATCGTCGGGCTGTGCGCACTCGCGGTCTTCGCCTACATGCTGCATCGCCGCTACCGCGAAACCCAGCGTCTCCACGCCGCCCTCGTCGCGAGCGCCAGCGAACTCGAGCGCGTGGCGCGCACCGATACATTGACCGGCGTCGCCAACCGCGGCGCGGTCACCGACCAGTTCGAGCAGTTGCTGGCCGAAACCCAGTCGACGCAGCGCCCGCTCGCGGTGTTGCTGATCGACATCGACCATTTCAAGCGCATCAACGACCACCATGGCCACCTGGCCGGAGACGCGGTGCTGCGCGAAGCGGCGCTGCGCATGCGCGACGCCCTGCCGGCGGAAGCGCGCTTCGGCCGCTGGGGCGGCGAGGAATTCATCGCGGTGTTGCCGGACATCGCGCCCGAGCGCGCCGGACTGATCGCCGAACGAGTGCGCCATGTCGTCGCCGCCCAGCCGTTCCGCGTCGACGGCGCCGAACTCGCGGTCAGCATCAGCATCGGCGTCGCCTCGGCGCCGCGCCCGGAGCGGCGCGGAATCGACCGGCTGATCGCCACCGCCGATGCCGCGCTGTATCGCGCCAAGCACGCCGGGCGCAATCGCGTCGAGGTCGGCTGAGCCGGCCTACAGCGGTTCGGCGCGTTGGAACAGAATCCACGAAGTCGCGATGTACTTGTCGCCGCCCTTGGGCATGTTGCCGCGATGGGTGTGGGTGAAGGCGGCCGGCGCGATCAACAGGGTGCCGGTCCTGGGCGCGAACTTGCGCCGCTGGTAGTAGAACTCGGTCTCGCCCTCGGCGAAGCCCTCGTTGAGATAGGCCGTCCACAGCAGCGAACGATGCAGCGACTCGCCGCGATCCGCCTTCGGGCCCAGTTCGCAGTGCCAGCGCGGATAACCGCCTTCGTCGGCCAGGTACTTCTGCAGGTTCACGACGCCCGGCCGGAACACCTTGGTCACGATCGCGCGCAAGGTGTCGTCGGGCAAGGCGGAGAGCGTTTCGGCATCGAGCGACTTCTTCTGCCCGGTCGCGGGATCGACGAGATTCAGCCAGTGCGGCCCGAGGATGGCGAACGCATATTTGCGCACGTAGCGCATCAGGCAACCGAGCATCACGCCATTCAACATCTGCTCGGCGTCGGCCCAGCGCGGATGGCCCGTCAGCTGGATGTCCCAGCTGTTCTTGTGCGTCACGTCCAGGCCGCCGGCGGTGACGCCGCGCGTGGCGCCGCCGTCGGCCTCGAAGCGCTGCAGCAGGGCCGCACAGGCGTCGCGGGAAAGCGCGTCTTCGTAGACCTCGATGAAATCGTCGCTGCTCATGGCCGGAATCCTTCGATGCGAGCCCGCCATTCTAGTCGAGCAGGCACGCCAACACGCTTCAAGCGCCTCATTCGCCGACCGGGCGCGGCCATCGCGACACGGCCAGCGCCATCAGGATCGAGACGACCGCCAGCAAGGCGCCGAATTCGTCGATCCACCAGGCGGTTCGGCCGGTATCCGCGGTCAAGGCGCTGAATGCCAAGGTGATCGCGGCATTGTGGCTGGCATGCATCAGCACCGCCGGCCACACGCTGCCCGAACGCAGGCGCAGCCAGTGGTAGACGAAACTCATGCCGACCAGGCTGACGAAGAAGCAGGCCATCGCGAAGACGCGCGGCACCTCGGCGTGGTAGTTCGCCAGGAACAGCGTCGGCACGTGCCAGAGCGCCCAGACCAGCCCCACGACGATGCTGCCGACGGCAAAACCGAAGCGTTCGATCAGCCGCGGCGCCAGGAAGCCGCGCCAACCGAGCTCTTCGCCGAACGCCGTCGCGAGCGCGAGGACCAGGCCAAGGCTCAGCTGCAGGACGAGCATCAGGCCCACGCGAGCCGCGTCCGGCCAAGCCACGAGGCCGATGCCCCGGCCGTTCATCGCCAGGTACTGGTCGGGCGAGAACGCGCCGAGCCCGGTGCTCCAGACGACGCCGTACACGAGCAGGCCGTAGGCCAGCGGGATGCCGTAACCGGCCCAGAGGTATCGCGGCGCACAGACGACGACGCCGAGTTCGCGCCAGCGTCCGGGCGCGCGCCGCGTCACCCAAAGCGCGGCCAGACCCGGCGCCCACATCAGGCCCGCGACGAACAGACGCATGCCCTGCCCGACCGCACCGGACAGGTTCAGCAGC
>CALMWD010000411.1 GCA_937873105.1 uncultured Rhodanobacteraceae bacterium | reverse complement strand
AACTACGGCACCTGTTCGAGCGACTTCATCCACCAGTTCTGCGAACCGGTCTGGTGGGGATTCGTCGACGCGGCTATCGCCGCGCGCCTGATCAAGCTCCCGTCGAACGTCGACATGGAAACCATCTGGGACGCGACGCACGCGCCGCCGCCGATGCCGTGGATCGATCCGCTCAAGGAGATCCAGGCCAACGAGCTGGCCGAGAAGCGCCTCTACAAGTCGCGCTCCCGAATCATCCGCGAGCGCGGCGAGAACCCGTCGCAGGTGTTGAACGAGATCAAGCGCGACGAGGAAGAAGCCGAAGCGCTCGGCCTGCAGCGCGAAGGCGTATCCCAGCCGGCACCGGCCGACCCCGCGCCGGCCGAGCCAACGAACCCGCCGGCACCCGGCGAGTAACCCGAAGGAGAACCCCATGATCAAGGTGCTCGCGAAAGCGAACCGCACCGCGGAAGTGCTCGTCTACGGTCCGATCGGCGAGGACTGGTACGGCAACGGCGTCACCGCCAAGCAGTTCCGCGATGACCTGAAAGCCGCCGGAGAACTCGACGAGATCGTCGTGCGCATCAACAGCCCGGGCGGCGAGGTGTTCGACGGCATCGCGATCTACAACGAACTTCGCGCCCACAAGGCCCGCAAGGTCGTGCAGGTCGACGGCTACGCCGCCTCGATCGCCACCGTCATCGCGATGGCCGCCGACGAGATCGTGCTCGGCACCGGCACGGCCATGATGATCCACGGCCCGTCGACGTTCGCCTGGGGTCCGGCCGACACGATGCGCCAAACCGCCGACAGGCTCGACAAGGTCGCGGTCGGCATGGTCGACGCCTACGCCAGCTTCAACAAGACGCTGGCGCGCGAGGACATCGAAGCGCTGATGTCTGGCGGCGACCACTGGTACACGGCCGCCGAAGCGATCAAGGCCGGCTTCGCCACGCGCATGGCGGAAGAGCAAGAGCCCACCGATTCCACCGAAGCGACCGCCGCCTTCAAGAAGGCCTTCGCCCAGGTCCGCGAGCAGTTCAGCGCCCCGTCGCTGCGCATCGCCGCGCAACTGAATCCGCCAGCCTTGGCGGTCATCCCGGCCGTTCCGGCCACCCCGAAAGAGGAAAGCGTTATGACTCCTGAACAGATCGAAGCTGCCAAGGCTGCCGCGCGCGTTGAAGCGCTCCAGGCCGAAGCCGTCCGCGTGAACGAGATTCGCGCCCTGTTCGGCCCGCACGGCGTGCAGCACCTGGGCCTGATGGCCGAATGCGTCGGCGACCAGGCCTGCACCGCCGACATGGCCAGCAAGAAGCTGCTCGCCGCCCTGGCGCAGGCGGCCACCCCGACCGCGGGCCCGACCCACAACGTGCTCGACCAGCGCGACAAGTTCATCGCGGGCGCGTCCAACGCCATCCTCGCGCGCATCGAGCCGGGCAAGGGCGGAGAGAAGTTGCAGGCCGGCAACGAATACGCCGGCATGGGCTTGAAGGCGCTGATCCGCGCGGCGCTGCGCAATGCCGGCGTCGCCGGCGCGGATCGCCTCGATGGCTCGGCGCTGGCCGCCAAGCTGTTCGCGTCGCATTCGAGCAGCGACTTCCCGTACCTGCTCGCGAACACCGCGGCCAAGCTGTTGCGCGCCAGCTATGCGAACGCGCCGACCACCTGGCAGCAGTGGGCGCCGACGATGTCGGTCTCCGACTTCAAGCAGCACAGCATCGTCAGCCTGTCGGCCTTCTCCGACCTCGCCACGAAGGCCGAGGGCGCGGAATACACGCAGGGCACGCTGTCCGAGTATCGCGAAACCATTCAGGCCTCGACGAAGGGTCGCTACATCGGCCTGACCCGTGAAATGGTCGTGAACGACGACCTCGGCGCGTTCACCCGCCTGGCATCCGCACTGGGTTGGGCGGCGGCGAATTCGGTCGACAAGGCGGTCTATGCCTACGTCGAAGCGAACGGCACGCTGAGCGACGGCGGTGCGCTCTTCAACAGCACGGCCGTCAGCACCACCGGAGGCCACGCGAACCTGGCCAGCGCCAACGCGGCGGTCACGGTGTCGTCGATCGCGATCGGCGAAGCGGCCATGGCGGCACAGGCCGATCCGAGCCGCGCGACGGTGCTGGGCCTGCGTCCGCGCTTCCTGGTCGTGCCGTACGGCAAGAAGCAGATCGCCTGGGAGGTGCTCAACAGCCCGACCGACGTCGCGTCGAGCAACTCGGCGAAGCGCAACTACGCCGCCTCGCTGGGCCTCGAACTGGTCGCCGCGCCCAACCTGACCGGCACCACCGCCTGGTACCTGTTCGCCGACAAGAACACGCCCTGCATCGAGGTCGCGTTCCTGGACGGCCAGCAGACGCCGTACATCGAGGAGGACGTCGAGTTCATGACCGACGAAATGCGCATGAAGGTGCGCCTCGACTTCGGCGTGGCCGCCACCGAATGGCGCACCGGCTTCAAGAACGCCGGCGCGTGATGAATCCGGGGCCGGCGTAAGTCGGCCCCTCACCCCTTTCGAAGAGGAACAAGGTCATGACCATCAAGAAGCAACAGGACGGCAACGTCCTGACCTGGACCAACGGCACCGGCTCGAACGTGACGGCCGGCCAGCTGATCAAGATGTCCCACATGCTCGGCGTCGCGCTCGTCGACATCGCCAACGGCTCGTCCGGCGCAGTGGCCGTCGAGGGCGTGTTCTCGGGCGTGCCGAAGGTGTCCGGCGCCGTGTTCGCGGTCGGCGAGAAGCTGATCTGGGACATTTCGGCGAACACCAATACCGGCGCGTTCGACGACTCGGCTGCGACCCCGGCCACGGGCGACGTCACCGGCGGCGCGATCGCATGGGTTGCTGGCACGGACGGCCAGACCACCTGCACGATCAAGCTGACCCCGGGCAACGCGACGATCACCTGATCGGGCGATAGCACGTAGCGAAGCAAGGCCGCCTCCCGGCGGCCTTTCTTTTTCCAGCCCGGAGCCGCCATGCAGATCATCCATTCCAAGTCCGGAACGCTCGGCAATGCCGAGACGCTCTACGTCGCGCTGGCGTCGGCCGCACACCTGGTCAGCATCTTCGTCGACAACAGCAGCAACGTCACGGTCAGCGTCACCAACTCCGACACGGTGGGCGCGAGTTCGCTGTGGTCGGTGCTGACGCTCACCAGCAATGCCGCATCGATCGCCGGCCCGATCACTGGCGTGCGCCTGGTCGCGAATGCCAGCGGCGGCAGCTATTCGATCAAGGCCGCGCGCGAGCCATGACCCAACAATCCACCCTCCGCGCGCTCGACGCCTCGCTGATGGCCGCGTTCAGCGCGGCCGGGCTGGCGGACGCGGCCGTGTTCACGCAGCAGGGCGGCGGGTCGCCGACGGCCTGCAGCGTGTACGTGGACCGGGGCGTGTCGTACCAGGGATTCGACGGCACGGTGCGGAATGACGCCGTGTCGATCACCGCGTTCCTGGACGAGATCGGCGAGGTGCCGAAGCGCGGGGCGCTGTTCGTGGTCGGCGCGACGACGTTCAAGGTCGACCAGGTGTCGAACAAGGACGAGAGCCGCGTCGTCTGCCTGGTGACCACGGCATGAGCGACTCCATCGCGCTGCGCGCGCTCTACGCCATCCGCACGCGGCTGCAGGCGATCGATGGCAACTCGCCGTACAACACCGCGGCGGGCGCGAACATCTTCATCAGCCGCGCGACCGTCGACGATTCCCTGCTGCCGTGCCTGATTCTCTGGGCCGGCGACGAAACCGCCGCGGCATCGAGCGGATCCGCACCGGCTGCCGGCCAGTCGCAGGCCATGCGCATGTCGCTGGACGTCAACGTCGAGGGCCACGTCTCGGCCGCGCAGTCGAACACCGGCGAGCAGCTGGAGAAGATCAAGGCCGACATCAAGCGCGCGCTGCTGCTGTTCGACCAGCCGACCTTGAAGGATGGCCTGTTCCCGATCGGCCCGCTGATCTACGTCGGCGCCACGCCGCTGCCGCGCGAGGACGGCGACGTCACCGAGTCGGTGCAGTGCCGGTTCCGCGTCACCTACACCGAAAAGTTCGGAGATCCCGATGCCACGAAATGACCTCGTCCGGTTCGTGTTCGCGCGCGACTGGACCCACGCCGGCGTGACCTACGCGCCAGGCGACGCCCCCGAACTCCCCGCCAACGACGTCGAGAAGCTGACGCGACTCGGCGCCGGTGCGCCGGAGCGCAAGACCGATCCGCCGAAGGGGAAGAAAGCCCCGACGCCATCGCTGTAACCCAAGCCTTCAACCCACCCCGAAGCCCGCGCAAGCGGGCTTTTTTATTGGAGAACATCCATGGCACTTCCCCTGAATACCCACACGAACCAGTACGTGTTCGGTCGTGGCCGCATCTTCATCGGCGTCTACAGCGGCGACGCCAACCGCGCCGACCGCCGCTTCATCGGCAACTGCCCCGGCTTCACGCTGTCGGTCGAGTCCGAGAAGTTCGAGCACTTCAGCTCGACGTCTGGCATCCAGACCAAGGACCTGACGGTCACCAAGTCGGTGAACTTCAACGCCCAGGTCACCTGCGACGACATCCAGGCCGAGAATCTGGCGCTGTTCCTCGCCGGCACCGCGGGCACGCTGACGCAGTCCGCCACGCCGGTGACGAACGAAGCCATCGTCGTCAAGAATGGCTACCACTACCAGCTGGGCCTGGTCGGTTCGAACGACGTGGGCGTGCGCGAGGTGTCGTCGGTCACGGTCACGGATACTGCCGGCACCACGACCTACGTCCTGAACACCCACTACAAGCTCGATGCCGACAGCGGCATGATCTACATCATCCCTGGCGGCGGCATCACGGACGGCCAGACCATCCACGTCGACTACACGCCGGCCGCCGGCGCGCGCACCCTGGTCGAATCCGGCACCGGTGGCGCCATCGACGCCGAGCTGTTCTTCGTGGCCGACAACGCCAACGGCGAAGACCGCGATCTGCGCATCCCGCTGTGCTCGATCGCGCCCTCCGGCGAGTTGCCGTTCATCACCGGCGACGAGCTCGGCGCGATGACCTTCGACATCGGCGTCAGCACCAAGGACTCGACGACCCCGCAGATCATCATCGCGGGCCAGGACGTCGCGTAACCCGGTCACCAGGGCCGTACCAGCATTCCCCGGCGCACGACCCGCGCCGGGGCTTTCTCCCATTCCCCAGAGCCACCCATGGCCAACCCACGAATCCTCACGGTGTCGCAGATCGCGGCACTGGCGGGCCTGTTCGAGCGCGCGAACGGCGCGACCGAGGCCCAGTTCATGCAGATCCTCGGCGACCTCGCCGTGATCCTCGACGACGTGCTGAAGCCGCGCACGCGCCATGTCGACATG